>DASXPS010000044.1 GCA_036493475.1 Sporichthyaceae bacterium
GTTACTACCTACCGCTGACCGACCTGCGCCTGGACCTGCTCTCCCCGACGACATCCCAGAGCCACTGCCCGTACAAGGGCACCGCCGGCTACTGGACGTTGCAGGTGGGCGAGCAGACCCACCCGGACTTCGTGTGGATCTACCGCTCCCCGCTGCCGGAGAGTCAGAAGATCGCCGGGTTGGCCTGCTTCTACAACGAGAAGGTCGATCTCTATCTGGACGATGTGCTGCAGGAGCGCCCGCGCACCCACTTCAGCTGACCTCACACCGAATACGCTGGGCGCACCATGATGAACACGAAGGTCGTCGCGGGCTGTCTGGCGGTGGTGCTGCTCGGCGGTGGCCTGGCAGCCGGCCTGGCCGGGGCCACTTCCGGCGGCGGCTCATCTCACTCGGATACGCAGACGACGGACGACAGCGCCGCGCAGAACGTCTCGATGAACTGCGCCGCTGATTCCTGCGACCTGGTGTTTCTTCCTGCGTCCACCGAAACCGTGCATCCGCTGGGCCTGGATGTGCAGTTGGTGCGCGCCGACGCCACCGAAGCGGTGTTCATGGTGGCGGGCCAGGCGCTGACCGTGACACCCGACCGGCCAACCACGGCGCAGGGCGCGACGTTCACCCTGACCGGGCCACCCAACCCGCTGGTCACACTGCACATCAGCAAGAACTGAGATCAGGCGAGGGTCACTAGCAGCGGCCGGTGGCCGCCGACCTGACGTCGAGCAGGTGCTCCCCGTTACGCCAGAGCACCGCGAGCTCGGTCCGCGACCGGACATCGGACTTGGTCAGCACCCGGGTGATGTGCTTCTTGACGGTGGCCTCGCCGATGTCGAGATGGCGGGCGATCGCGCGGTTGGACCAGCCGTCCGCGACCAGCCGCGCCACTTGGTGCTCGCGCAGTGTCAGCGTGCCGGTGTCGGGCTGGGGGTTGCTGCGCAGGTGGGCGCGCAAGAGGTAGGTCAGGTGCGGGCGCAGCACCTCGAACAGCTCTCGAGAGTGCTTGTCGAACTTCTGGTCACCGCAGGCGATGACACCGAGGTAGCCGTGCACCGGCAGGCCGGTGTCCAGCCACACCATGACCTTGTCGGTGATGCCGCAGGGGTCGAGGAACTCGGCAATGTAGTCCTCGTGCAACGCGGTCAGACGCGAGTCGAGGACGTCGGGAAGGCAGGCCATCCCGTCGAGGCAGAACAGTCGTCGCCCGTGCTCAGAGCCGTAGGGATCGCGCGGCGCGTAATCGTTGACGTAGCTGTCCACCACCGGCTGCGGCAAACCCAGCGATACCGGGTCGCGCAGGGCCAGCTCCTCGGCGGGGTGCATACCGAGGTAGAAGGTCAACCGCTCATAGCCGAGGTGGTCGCGGATGGACTGCAGCACCACTGCGCGAAAGTCCTCGACCTCGTCGATCTCGGCGCAGGAGCGGACCACGTCCAACACCCGCCGGTAATCACCCGCACTCAGCATTTGCTGGCTCACCGGCTCCCTCGACGCGCGGTCACGACCGCGACATGGCGCATCGATCTCGCAATTGCTAGGTGGTGGTGCTTCCCTGGCATAGGCATTCACCACCCTAGACCCGCGCACGGGTCCGCAACACATGTGGCGCGTACCACTTTCGGACCATTGTCCAGGAGTCGACGGCCTCGCCAGGGTGGAGGCTCAGCCGACGCCGCCACGCCGGTTTCGATCCATCCCGGCGCATTGTGCGGAGGCTCACGTGAAGCTGCCCTGGAAAGAATCCTGGCCGGACATCCCGGAGGATGTCGCGATCGACGTCATGCCGACGTCCAACGGCGAATACGTCCCGAAGCCGCCGACGCGCCAGCAACTCGCGATCATGGCGCTGCAGGACCAGGAGATCGAACGTCAGCGGCGCCTGTTCAACATGGACCGCCGCTCATTCGTGCGGACCGCCGCCGCGTACTCGATCGGGCTGTGGGCGATCAATACCGTAACTGCCGGTCGCTGGGGCAGCTACGCGTTCGCCGCGGACGTCCCCGCCGGTACCTATGGCCGCCCCGACCTGGAGAACCCCGGCTCGCAGCTGGCCAACCTGCCCGGCGAGTTCATCCTCGACACTCAGGGTCACCACCTCGACGCCAACGGACGCTGGCGGCTGGAGAACCCCGGCTTCGAGGAGTTCCTCAAGCTGTGGACCTCATCGGCGATGGGCTCGATGCCCGGCGTCGACAAGGACGGCGTCAAGGGCTTCGGTCCCGGCGGCGAGCTGGACCCGATGCAGAACCTCGGGCGCTACCACTACTTCAAGGAAATGTTCCTCGACTCCTCCACGACGGTCAGCCTGCTCACCTCGTTGCCCAACCTGCCGGACGAGACGAACATCCTGCCCGTCGCGTATGCGATCGAGACCGCGAACCTGGCCAACCACCTGTCGCAGTCCCAGCGGTGCTTCATCCACGCCTTCGCCCAACCCAACCGCGGCTACATCGGCCCGCACCAAACGCCGATCCACCAGGCCGAGGACTTCCAGTGGATGGAGGAGACGGCGAAGAACGTGGACATCCACGGCTGGAAGCTCTACTGCGGCTGGGGCGACTGCACGCTCGGCACCCCGCCGCCGCTGGGCAGTTCGCCACCGATGAACGGCTGGTGGTTCGACGACGACATGGGAATGGCGGTCGTCGAACACATCCAGCGGATCTGCGAGAAGTACAACCGGCCCAAGGTCATCTGCACCCACAAGGGCCTGGCCTTCAACGGCACCTTCGACTCCGCCAAATTCTCCCCGCGAGACATGGGCGTGATCGGCCGGCAGTACCCGGACATCAAGTTCTACACGTACCACTGCGGCTACGACGGCGAGTACATGGCGCCCTACCCGGGCGACGACCAGGTCAACTCGTCCAACCGCAGTGTGGACGCCTTCATCAAGAGCCTGCGCGAGAACGCGTGGGACGCGACGTTGTTCGTCCCGCACGGGCTCGAGCACGGCAACACGGTGAACATGTACGCCGAGCTGGGCAGCGTCTGGTGGAACGTCATGAACGACGTGGACCAGGCCGTGCACCTGCTCGGCAAGCTGATCACCTACGTCGGCCCGCAGCGGATCGTGCTGGGCACCGACTGCATCTGGTACGGCAACCCACAACCGCAGTTCGTCACCATGCGTGCGCTGCAGTTCAGCAGCGAGGCCAAGGAGCTGTACAACCTGCCGCACGGCCTGGACGGCGACCGGTGGGACCCGCGGCGCAACGCGCTGTCGGGCACCAGCTACCACCACGGGCACCCGGATGTGAAGGGCTGGCCGACCGACGGCCGGGCGCATCCCGAGCGCAGCATCCGCAACGGCATCCTCGGCCGCAATGCGGCCACGGCATACGGCATCGACGCCGACGCGCACCGCGGCATGATCA
The DNA here is from genome assembly GCA_036493475.1 of Sporichthyaceae bacterium. Lineage (NCBI taxonomy): Bacteria > Bacillati > Actinomycetota > Actinomycetes > Sporichthyales > Sporichthyaceae > Sporichthyaceae bacterium. The sequence continues at coordinate 3,378 of DASXPS010000044.1, forward strand.
AGTTCGACCAGGTCGAGTCGATGCGCCAGGCCTACATCCTCAACCCCGGCACGGCGCGGGAGCAGGCGACGTTCCGCACCAACCAGATGGTCGGCCCGCGTACCCGGCGCGAGTTCTTCCGCTACGTCACCTCACCCGACTACCAGCCCTGAGGGGAGCGCACGCATGAAGAGAATCGCCATCCCGCTCGTCGCGCTCGCGCTGGCCGCCGTCGCGGTCAGTCCCGCGCAGGCGGCCGGCACCGAGTACACCGAGGGCCCGGCCAACGGGGACGCCTCGACGTTCCGCCAGGTCGACCCCGGCGACGGGACGATCACGATCTTCCAGCACAACACCCGGCAGCCGGGCACGGTGCACTGCCAGGGCGAAGGCCCACGGGCCACCCTGGCCAACATCCAGCACGCAACCTCCGACACCAAGACGGTCACCGTCGCCTACACCAACGCGTTCATGACCGAGCACCCGGTGATCGATGTGCTGGTGACCGGGTACCACGGGCGGGTGCTCGGGCACCGGGCGGCGTTCGGGCCCATGTACGGCGAGAGTGGCAACGTCACCCTGCCGCTGTTCGCCAAACCCAACGCCGGCGAGCAACTGCGCACCCTGATCGGCCTGCAACTGCACGCCGGGTGCCTGCCCCATCCGTTCGTCCTCGGGCTGCCCGGCAGCCGGTTCTTCGAGGGCGCGCGGGCAACCTTCCCGTCCGTGAACCTTTCCTAGCCAGGGCCCACCACAAAGGAGTACGCAATGAAGCGGAGTTCCCGTTACCGCGCCCTGGCCGCTACGTTCGGCCTCGGCCTGGGTCTCGCCTGCATCCCATCGAACGCACACGCGGACCCCATTACCGGCCAGGACCACCCCGGCGACGTCATCGCCTTCAACTGGCACTTCTATCCGGACGTGGTGCACATCGACCGCGGCACGACCTTCAAGTTCGCCAACTACGACGTCATCCAGGGCATCCCGTCGCACAGCATCGTGGAGTACATCCCCGGCTGCACGGCGCCGCCGTATCCCAAGGGCGCGGGCGCTCATTGTCCGACAACCCGGTTCAGCTCGGGCCTGGTGGACTGGATGGACGTCTCCAAGGTGCACGGCGTCGACAAGCTGCCGCCGGGCACGTACCAATTCGTCTGCCAGGTGCACCCGTTCATGCGGGGCACGCTGATCGTCGAGTAGCGGATGCGGGGCGCAGCCCAGGAGTTCGCCAGGCCGAGCAACAGCGCGACGAACTCCTCCGGCGCGGAATAGAACGGCGAGTGATCGGCGTCGATCGCCAGGAACTGCGCCCCGCACCGCTCGGCCCGGCTCGCCCAATCGCTGCGCATCGGGCGATGCTTCCCGTCGGGTGCGCAGTTGTCCAGAGCCACCGCGGGCCGGCGCCAACCTGTGAATGTTGCGTATTCGCAAGCAAAGTGCGTGTTATGTCTGGCGAACCGGCCCCGCGCGGTCAATGATCTGCCCGTGCGCTCCCACCACCGCGCCGCCGGCTTCGGCCTCGTTGCGTTTTCCCTTGTGGCCACGGCTGTTCTGCTGCCCTCGCCCGCGCGCGGGGCCGCCCCCGATCCCGTCCGTGCGGGGCCGGCCAGGGCCCTGCTCAGCCTTGCCGCGCACCCGCTGGACTACGGCCCGATCCCGCTGCCCTTGCTTCCCCACGACCCGGCCGCACCGGCGCAACCCATCCCCAGCCGGCCGGCGCACAACGGGGTCGTCCCGCAACTGCCGTTGGGTGCGAGGAACCTGAAGGAAACGCGGTCGGTCCGCACGATCGCCCGAGGCGTGACGCTGACCATCATCAAACGTGGCGGGGCGGTGTCGAAGGGCAAGCGTGGCGCGGCGTGGGTGGTGCGCGTGCTGACCATCGACCCCGCGGTCGCCGATGGCCATCTGGCCACCACGTTCGGCAAGAGCCTGGCCGGCACCGCCCCGACCACCACACTGACCCGGCAGATCCACGCGCTGGCCGGGGTCAACGCGTCGTTCTTCTCGATCGGATCGAAACTGCCGGGCATCCCCGTCGGGCTGACCGTCAACGCCGGACGGGTGTTGAGCGATTCGTCGGGCATGAAGCGCGAGGTCACCCTGCTGGTCGACACCGAGCACAACGAGCTGCGCATCGGCCGGCTGCGCTGGTCGGGCCGACTACGCGAGGTGGACGGCGCGCGCTCCTTGCGGCTGCAGAAGGTGAACGCGGTCCCGCATGTGCCGCACGCCTGTCGCAGCGCCAGGGCGCAGCGGCACTGCAGGGCCGACGGTCAGATCGCGGTGTTCACCCCGCGGTTCGGCAAGCACACCCCGAAGGGAGTGGGCACCGAGGTGGTGCTGGACCGCAACGGCTGCGCCGTGAAGGTGCAGTCCCACCGCGGTGTTCGACTCGGCCACGGCCGTTCCTCAATCCAGGCCACGGGTGCGACCGCCCGGGCGTTGCGGGCCCTGGCGCGCAACGGCTGCATCGACGTCACCAGCACGCTGCGCGACACCCACGGCGAGCCGATCGATCTGCGCTCGTCCACCGCCGCGGTGAGCGGACGCTTCCAGTTGCTCGACGAGGGCCGGGACATCGCCCCGACCCGGCACGGCGGGTTCTTCGCCCGCCACCCCCGGACCCTGGCCGGCACCACCTGGGACAACAAGATCGTGTTCGCCACCATCGACGGCGGATCGCGACACAGCATCGGCGCCACCCTGAAGCAGGCGGCGCGGGTCGCCCGGGCGTTGGGCATGCGGGACGCGATAAACCTCGACGGCGGCGGTTCGACCACCATGTCGATCCACGGAAAGCTCGCGAACAAGGTCTCGGGCAGCCGGGAACGCGCCGTGTCCGACGCCCTGGTCTGGGTGCGCAAGGACTGACGTCACCCGTCCGGCGGCGGGTGCTGTCGGACGACACCCCGCCGCGCCAGGCTTGTCCCGATTTCGGTATGTATCGGGTGGGGGTGCGCGATGGCGGCAATGGCCGGGCACGTGGTGGCCGGCGTGGCCCTGGCCGTGGCGCTGGCGGCCTCCGGGCACGCCCCGGATGCGGTCGGCGACGCGCACCACCGGCCCGCGCCGACGGTGTCGCGGGCCGGCCACGAGCCCGCGCCGACCGTCACCCCCATCGAGAAGTCGCTGGTGCCCTTCGCGGCCAATCGGGGCCAGGTCGACGAGTCGGTGCGGTACCTGGCTCAGGGATCCGGCTACCACCTCTACCTCACCGATGCCGAGGCCATGCTCGCGTTGCGCGGATCGGGGCCGGCCGAGATCGGTGTGCTGCGGTTGCGCCCGGTGGGCGCGGCCCCGGCGCGGGCCGTCAGTGGCAGCGATCGGCGCCACGTCGTCACCCGCCAGGTATGGCCGGGCATCGACTGGGCCTGGCACGGCAGCAGCAAAGCGCCCACCTACGACCTGGACCTCGCGCCCGGAGTGGACGCCGACGCCGCCCGCTTCGAGGCCGTCGGCGCGCGCTCGCTGCGCATGGACCGACACGGAAACCTGCTGATCACCAACGCGGTGGGCGTGATGACCGGGCACGCACCCACCGCGTGGCAGACCGCGCGCGACGGCAGCCGGCAACCAGTGCTGGTCCGCTACGTCCTGCTGGACGGGAACATGTTCGGCTTCCGCATCGGCGCCCACGACCCGACCCGACCCGTCACCGTCGATGTGTCCATGTGAGGCCTTAGCGACTGTGTGCGTCGGCGCCGCTCAACGCCGGTGGGACACCGGTCCGGCGCCGACCAACTGCGGTTCGACATCGCGGGTGCAGAACGCGCAGGCGGCGGCGTCGACGGCGATCGTGGACTTGCAGTGCGGGCACGTCGCAGTAGGTGCCGGCTCCTGCGGAGTCGGCATCCAGGTCTCCAGCAGCTTGCTGAACGGCAGCACGATGAAGAAGTACAGCGCGCAGGCCACGACCACGAACGCGATCAGCGCGTTGATGAAATCGCCGTAGCGGAACACCGAGTGGTGCACGGTGAACCGCAGTGCGCTGAAGTCCGGCTGGCCGCCGATCGCCGCGATCAGCGGGGTCAGCAGGTCCTGCACCATCGATTTGACCATCGTTCCGAACGCAGCGCCGACCACCACTGCGACCGCAAGATCGACGAGGTTGCCACGTAACAAAAATCTCTTGAACCCGTGCATGTGCGTCTCATAACCGCGACGGCGGCCGCGAAACAAGCCCGCTAAATTCGGACGTCGCGCCCCACGATGATTGGACGTGGCGTCCGCCCAAGGGTGAGCTGTAGCTCACGGCTGGGCGGACGCCCGGGGCGCGAACGGAGCCGCCTTGGGGAGTCGAACCCCAGACCTACGCATTACGAGTGCGTCGCTCTAACCGACTGAGCTAAGGCGGCGCGGGGTGGGCCGGCCCTCCCCGACCCGCAGAGCCTACGACATGCCCTCCGGGCGTAGCGGAGCGGCGAGCCGGCCGAGTGATCAGCTCGACGCGGCCGCTGCCGCCCCGAGCCGCGAGATCGTGTTCGACATCTGCTCGGCGGTGATGAACGGGCAGAACGCGCCGAAGCGTTCGTCGAAGACGGCGCTCCAGTCGTAGGAGTGCGTGACCACGGTCTTCCCGTCACCGGTGCGCTCAAGCTCGAAGGTCCAGACGTGACCGCCCGGTGTGATATCGCCGAGCGCTGCGTCAAGGGCGGCCGAGGAGGTCTCCACGGCGGGCCGCCAGGCGATCCGGCGGCCCGGCTCGAAGGCAGTCACCTCGTTGCGGACCTGATAATTCCCGAGGCCATCCCGGTACATGTCCATGACGAAGGACTGTCCCGCCGCGGTGATCGGCCCGGCGGAGCAACTCGCGCACATCCCGGACCCGTCTATGTCGGGATGTCGGGAGGGCTCGGTCAACACCGCGAAGACCTGATCCGGCGCGACATCGAGCGTGCCGGTTACCACTTGTCGCTTCTCGTCAGCCATCCCGTTCCTCCGCGTTCACGGTCTCGACGTTCCGGGTGGTTCAGGCGCGTGTGCAGCAGGTTATGCCCCCACGAGCACCGGGCTGCGTGGTGTAACCCAGCGGGCTATCCACGCGCTGGACGGGGGTCGATGTTGTCGCCCGCCGGACCCCGAACGTAGCCGACGAATGCGACCGGAGAAATGACCACTACCTCTGCCCCGACCGGTGGCAGCAGTACCAGCAGTACGTCGCGAATTCCCGGCCGGTGGCCGGGGCGGTGGCCGCGCCTGACGATCCATCAGGTCGCGGCGCTGTTTCCGTGGTTGGCCGTGACCGCAGGGCTGATGTTGGTCAGCGCCATGTGGTGGAGCGATAACCCGACGGTTCCCGCGGGTGCCGGGGCGAGATGGATTGCCGCAGGGCGGTTGTTCGGGCTCTACGGGGCCGCGCTGACCAGTGCCGCGGTGCTGCTGCAGTCCCGGGTGCCGTGGCTGGACCGGGCCGTCGGCACCGACCGGCTCGCCCGACTGCACGCGCGGCTGGGCCGGATTGTGATCGGCGCGCTGTCCGCTCACGTCGGCTGCATCGTGACCGGTTACGCACGGCGCGCGCACGTGAGCCCGGTCAGCCAGATCCGCACCCTGTGGAGTGCGTACCCGCACGTGCTGATGGCCGGCTTCGGTTTCGCGATGCTGCTGCTGGTGGGTGCGACCAGCGCCGGCATCGTGCGGGCGAACCTGCCCTACGAGCTCTGGCACCTGCTGCACCTGGGCACCTACGTGGCAATCGGGCTGGCGTTCGCCCACACCCTGGTCGTGGGCGACGACTTCGTCGGGCACCCCGTCCATCGCCGGGCCTGGGAGGGTTGGTTTCTCGCGGTCGCAATCACCGTCGGCTGGTTCCGCTGGTTGCGCCCGTTGTTGCGGATGCTGGTGCACCGCACCGTCGTCGCCGGGACCGTCGCTGAGTCCCACGACGTCGTCTCGATTTCCGTTACCGGCCGACGCCTGCATCGCTTCGGCGGACAGCCCGGGCAGTTCGTGCGCGTGCGGTTCTGCACCCGCGGCCGGTGGTGGCAGTCCCACCCGTTCTCCCTGTCCGCCGTGCCCGACGGGCACCGGATCAGGATCAGCGTCAAGGGCGTCGGCGATCACACCCGCGGGTTGCGCGAGGTCCGGCCCGGCACCCGGGTGCTGCTGACCGGCCCCTACGGTGGCCTGATCGGTTCTCGACGCACGTGCCCCGACACCGTGCTGGTGGCCGGCGGAATCGGGATCACCCCGCTACGTGCGTTGTTCGAGACATTCACCGCCGCGTCGGGCCGGACCATGTTGATCTACCGGGTCAGAACCGAGCAGGACCTGGTGCTGCGCGACGAGCTCGATACGCTGGCCTGCCGCGCCGGTGCGTCGGTGCTCTACCTGATCGGTCCGCACCCGCGGGATCCGGCCGACGAACCACTGGCCGCGCTGGGTTCCCTGGTGCCGGACATCGCCCAACGGGACGTGTTCGTGTGCGGGCCGCCCGCGATGATGACCGCCGTCATCGCCACCGCGCGCCGGCTGGGCGTGCCCCGACGGAACATCCACGCCGAACGGTTCAGCCTGTGACCTGACGCAGCGTCAGAGAATGACGCCGGGGTTCAGGATGCCGTCCGGGTCGAAGGCCTGCTTGACTCGCCGGGTCAGCTCCATCACGTCGGGGCCGAGCTGGTCGACCAGCCATGCCCGCTTGAGTCGGCCCACGCCGTGCTCACCGGTGATGGTGCCGCCCAGGGCGATCGCCAGATCCATGATCTCGCCGAAGGCCTGATCGCCCGCGGCCAGCGAGGCCGGGTCGGTCGGGTCGACGATCAGCAGCGGGTGGGTGTTGCCGTCCCCGGCGTGGGCGATCAGTGCGATCTCCACGCCGCGCTCCGCACCGATCCGGTGTACCCCGTCCACCAACTCGGGCAGCCGCGGCAGCGGCACCCCGACGTCCTCCAGCAGCAGCTTCCCACGCAGTTCCGCCGCCGGGATCGCGCTGCGTCGGGCGTGCACGAACGCCGCACCCTCGGCCGGGTCGTCGGTGGCCACCACCTCGGTCGCCCCGTGCTTCTGGAATGCCGCGACGATCTGGTCGAGCTCGCGGACCTGCGCCTCACCCTCCGCATCGGTTTGCGCCACCAACAACGCCGCAGCGCTGCGGTCCAGCCCCATGTGCAACATGTCCTCGGTCGCGTTGATCGCCACCGAGTCCATGTACTCCAGCATCGCCGGGCGCATCACCGAGGTGATCGCCAGCACGGCAGCGGTGGCCGCGTCGTCGGCGGCGAAGGTGGCCACTGCCGTGGCCGGCGGCGACTGCGCGGGCATCAGCCGCAGCAGCGCCTCGGTGACCACACCGAGCGTTCCCTCACTGCCGACCATCAACTTGGTCAGCGACAACCCGGCGCTGTCCTTCAGCCGCGGTCCGCCCAACCGGATTGCGGTGCCGTCGGCCAGCACCACCTGCAGGCCCAGCACGTAGTCCGAGGTCACCCCGTACTTCACGCAACACAGGCCCCCCGCGTTGGTGGCCACGTTGCCGCCGATCGAGCAGATCTCGAACGAGGACGGATCCGGCGGGTACCACAGCCCCTGCGCGGCGACCGCAGCCTTGACCTCCGCGTTCAGCAGTCCCGGCTGCACGACCGCGGTGCGGGTGGCCGGGTCGATGTGGATCTCCCGCATCCGCTCGGTGCTCAGCACGATGCACTCGGACTGTGCGGTGCTGCCGCCGGACAGCCCGGTACCCGCACCACGGGTGGTCACCCCGACGCCATGCTCGGTGGCCCAGCGCAACGTGGTCTGCACGTGCTCGGTGGACCCCGCACGCACCACCGCCGCGGGCACCCCGGCCGCGGGGTCGAAGGCCCGGTCCTGTCGGTACTTCTCCATGCGGTCGACGTCGGTGATCACCACGTCCTCGGGCAACGCGGCGACCAGAGAGGCCACCGCCTCCTTGGTTAACGCCGCCTTTGAATTCAGCACTGTGTCCCCGCCGCCGGAGTAGTGCCGGTGAGCAGATAACGATTCACCTTGCTGTCCACGCAATCCTCGCCGTGTCCGTATGCGGTATGCCCATCCCCATCATGGGCGAGCAGTACACCGGAGGACAGTTCGGCGACCAGGTTCTTTGACCACTGGAACGGGGTCGCCGGGTCCCGGGTGGTGCCCAGCACCAGGATCGGCGGTGCGCCCGGCGCGGTCACCGGCGCGGGCGTGACGTCGGAGTGCACCGGCCAGAAATCGCAGGGCAACGCACCCCAGCCGATGAAATCGCCGAACAGCGGCGAGGCCCGCTCCAGCGCGGGCAGTTGCGCGCGGATCTCCTGCGGCGAGGATCCACCGGGGTGGTCCACACAATTGACCGCGTAGATCGACTCGTTGCCGTTGTCCTCGTAGTGCCCGTCCGGGCCGCGGCGGGTGTACTCGTCGGCCAACTGCAACAACCCGGATCCGTCGCCGAGATAGGCCGCGACCAGGGAGGCCCGCAGGAACTCCCACCGCGCTTTCGCGTACATCCCGGCCAGCAGACCCAGGCTGGCCATCGCCTCGTTGAGCTTGCGGCTGCCCACCCCTCTGATCGGCGTGGAGTCAAGCTTCTTCAGCAACCCACGCACCCGCGAGGTGACCTGGTCGGCGGAGGAGCCCAGAGCGCACGGGCGGTGGGCGAGGCAGTCGTTCACGAACGAGGTGTAGGCGAGCTGGAAGCCCTGCGCCTGGCCGAGCATGATCTGCGTGTTGGTCAGCGCCGGGTCCAGCACGCCGTCCAGCACCATGCGCCCGATGTGCCCCGGGAACAGCGCGGCGTAGATCGCGCCCAGATAGGTGCCGTAGGAGTAACCCAGGTAGTGCAGCTTGGTGTCCCCCACGACGGCGCGGATGACATCCATGTCCCGGGCGACGTCGACGGTGCCCATGTGCGCGAGCAGCGCGCCGTTCTGCTTGCAGCCGTCAGCAAACACCCGCGCCTCGTGCGTGACGTCGTCAAGGTCCGCGGCGTCGTCCGGGGTGGGGTCGACGGACAGCGCCGCGTCGAGCTGACGGTCAGTCAGGCAGTGGATCGGCGCGGAGTCCCCGACCCCGCGGGGGTCGAAGCCGATCAGGTCGTAGCGGGCCCGAACGCTCGCGCTCACGCCGGCCGCGGCCTGGTTCACGAATTCCACCCCGGAGGCACCCGGACCGCCGGGGTTGGTAAGCAACGCGCCGATCTTCTGACCGGGCCCGGTCGCGGGCCGCCGATTGATGGCCAGCTTGATCGTCGCCCCGTCCGGCGCGGCCCAGTCGATGGGCACGGTGACCTTGGCGCACTGCGCGGCGTCGCAGCGGTGCCAGGACAGCTTCTGCGCGTAGAACGCCGACAGCGCCGGGTCCTGCGACGGGTCCGGATTCAGCGCGCCACCCGTCGGTCCCGCGGTGACGGACGCCTCCGGGACCGGCGAGCTGCTCGCGCCCGGCGCATCGGTCGGCCCCGCGGCCGGCGTGCCGTTCGACCCGCACCCGGCCAGCAGGGCGAGCGCGGTGAGACCTACCAGTGCCCGGGTCAGCATTTGGTGCCGTTCTTGGGCGGGTTGCCGGTGAGCAGGAATTTGTCGACAGCGTTGTCCACGCAGGTGTTGCCCCTGCCGTAGGCGGTGTGTCCGTCACCGTCCCGGCTCAGCAGTACGCCGGAGGCCAACTGGCCGGCCAGCGCCCGCGCCCAGGCGTAAGGCGTCGCCGGGTCGTGCGTGGTGCCCACCACCAGGATCGGTAGCGCACCGGACGCGGAGATCGGGCCGGGCACCGGGCTCGGCGTCTGCGTCGGCATGTTCGCGCACGGCAGGCTGGAGAAGGCGAAGTGGACACCGAACACCACCGAGGCCGCCTTTAGCGCGGGCAACGTGGCCATCGCGTCGGCCGGGGTGTCGTCGCCGGGGTGGTCCAGGCAGTTCACGGCGTAGTTGGCCTCGTTGGAGTTGTCCTTGAACGTTCCGTCGGTGTTGCGGGCCAGCAGTTGGTCGGCCAGCCCGAGCAGGATGTCCCCGCGTCCGGCGTAGGCGTCGGCCAGCGCGGACACCTCGCTGTCCCACAACTCCGGTAGGTACATCGCGTACGCCAAGCCGGTGACCGCGTCCGCCTCGGTGAGCAACCGTCCGCGCGCGGTACGCAGAGGTGCGGCATGCAGCTTGTCGAACAACTCGAGCACACCGTCGGTGATCTGCTCTCGGTTGTCCCCGATCGAGCATTGGGTGGAGGCCGCGCAGTGGTCGGCGAACCGGTCGAACGCGTCCTGGAAGCCGGCCGCCTGCACCTCGGTCAACGCCACCGTGTCCAGCGATGGATCCAACGCCCCGTCCAGCACCAGCCGCCCCACCCGCTGTGGGAACATCCCGGCGTAGAACGAGCCGAGGTAGGTCCCGTAGGAGAACCCGAGGTAGTTCAGCTTGTTGTCACCCACCGCCGCGCGCAACACGTCCATGTCCCGGGCCGCCTGCTGGGTGCCCACATGCGCCAGCAGCGCACCGGAGCGTGCCCGGCAGCCCGCCCCGAACTCGGCGTCGATGGCCTGCAGCGCACTGAGTTCGGCCGGGTTGTCCGGGGCGTTCTCAGTGGTGAGGAACTTGTCCAGCCTGCCCGCGGACAGGCAGCGAATGGGGTCGGATGCACCAACCCCGCGTGGGTCGAACCCGACGATGTCGTAGCGGGCCCGCACGTCGGCCTGGATGACGTCGGTGGCCTGGCGCACCAGGTCGATGCCGGAGGCCCCGGGCCCGCCGGGATTGATCAGCAGGGAGCCGATCCGCCGGCCGGGATCGGTGGCCCGCAACCGCATCAGCGCCAACTGCAACGTCGGGCCGGTGGGTGCGGCCCAGTCGATCGGCACGGTGACCTTGGTGCACTCGAACGTGGTCTCACACGGGGTCCAGCTGACGCGCTGGGAGTAGAAGGTGGCGAACGCCGGGTCGGCCGCCGGCTCCGGCACCAACGGCGTCACCGCCGGGGTCACCGACGGTGCGGCGCTGGACGCCGCCGGAGGCTTCGGCCCCGCTGCCTTCGCTCCCCCGCCACATCCGGCGAGAACCAATGCTGCGGCCGCAGCGATCGCAACAGCCCTCAACGCAGGGCCAACGTGAGGGTCTCAATCGTCAACAGCGGCGCGGCATTGGTGTCCAGCGCGGTTCGGGCGGCGAGCACTGCCTCGATGCGTCGCAGCGTCAGCTCCGGGTTGCCGTTCGCGGCCACCGCGGACACCGTGTCTGCGCAGTCCACGTGCACCGGCGGGGCGGCGGAAGAAAACTGACGCACCAACACATCCCGGTACAGCGCTGCCAGGTCGACCAAGGCCCGGTCCAGGCCGTCGCGCTGGGCGCGCGTCATGCGCTTCTTCTGTCGTGTCTCCAGGTCTTTCAACGCCGCGGCCGCGCCGGGTGGTTGCTTCTCCCGCGGCCCGCCCATGCCCAACGCGGTGCGCAGCGACTCCCGCTCGGCGGCGTCGGACACCTCGGCCGCCGCGGTCACCTCGGCCTTCACCGACTCCAGCAGCTTCTCCGCGGCACGTAGTGCGGCGGGCACGTCCCGGCAGGCGGCCGGCGTGGCCAGCACGTCCCGGCGCCGTTGCGCTGCCACCGGGTCGCCAGCCAACCGCCGCGCCCGGCCGATGTGCCCCTGCGAGGCGGCTGCGGCGAACGCGGCCACGTCGTCCGCAACGCCCTGTGCGCGCAGCAACCCGGCCACCGCCGCGGTGGACGGGGTCACCAGGTGTAGGTGGCGGGCTCGGGAGCGGATGGTGGGCAACACGTCCTCCGCCGACGGCGCGCACAGAATCCACACGGTGCGCGGCGGCGGCTCCTCGATGGCCTTGAGCAACACGTTCGCCGCGGAGTCGGTGAGCCGGTCCGCGTCCTCGCAAATGATCACCTGCCAGCGCCCGCCGGCCGGGGCCAGCGCCGCGCGGCGCACCAGCTCGCGGGTGTCCGCGACGCCGATGCTGAGCAGTTCGGTGGCCAGCAATTCCACGTCGGCGTGCGAACCGGCCAGCGCGGTGTGGCAGTCCGGGCAAACCAAGCAGCCCCCGGTCGGGCACTGCAGCGCCGCAGCGAACGCGCGCGCGGCCACCGACCGACCGGACCCCGGCGGGCCGGTGAGCAACCAGGCGTGAGTCATCGCGTCCCCGCCCCCCGTGGTGGACCCCGCCCCGGACAGCCGCGCCCCGGCCGCCGCCACCGCCGCCTGCAGCGTGGCCACCACCCCGGGTTGGCCGACTACTCCGGCCCACACGGTCATCTACGGACGGCCTCCTCGTTCGGTTGCTGCGGTGTTGATTGTCCTTCCCCGACCCGGGCGTTCGACAGCGGCTCACCGTCCGTACCCGGTGCGGCCAGCTCCGCGGCCACCCGGGCCTGAATCGCCGCCGCCAGTGCGGTCGGCGCCCGCAGCGCATCCAACACGAGGTAGCGCTTCGGGGCCCGCCCGGCCAGCTCCAGGAAGCCCTGCCGGACCCGGGAGTGGAAGTCCTCCGACTCCGCCTCGATCCGGTCCGGGGCGCCGCCGCGGCGCACCGCGCCCACGCTCGGCGCCACGTCCAACAGCACGGTCAACGCTGGCTGCAGACCCTGCGTGGCCCAGTGCGAGAGCCGTTCCACCTCGGCGGCGGACAGCGCCCGCCCGGCACCCTGGTAGGCGATCGAGGAGTCCACGTACCGGTCGGTGATCACCACCGCACCTCGCCGCAGCGCGGGACGGATCAGCGCGTGCACGTGTTCGGCGCGGTCGGCGGCGTAGAGCAGCGCCTCCGCGCGCGGCGAGAGCCCGGTGTTCCCGACGTCCAACAGTGCCTCGCGCAAGCGTTGCCCCATCGGGGTGGCGCCGGGCTCGCGGGTGACCACCACCTCGTGTCCGCGCTCGGTCAACCACTCCGCGAGGCGCTGCACCTGGGTGGACTTGCCCGCACCGTCGCCACCCTCGAACGCGATCAGGTACCCCGAGGTGATCGGATCCGGGTAGAACGTCTCCTTGCGGATCGAGGCGCGCAGGTCCTGCCACAGCGAGATACCCCGCCGGTCGTCCATGTGCCGGTAGGCCTCGATTCCGACCACGATGGTGATCAGCCCGGCACCGCCGAACACGATCGCCGCGCCGGAGTAGGTGAGCGTGGTGTTCTGCGTCGGGTGCCAGCTGTGCGAGCCGATCGCACCGGACAGCAGCGGGGCGATGGCCAGCATCGCGATCAGCGTCAGGCGCACGGCGGACTGCACGAACGCGAAGGTCCGACCACGCATTTCGTCGGGCACCTGCAGGCCGATCAACGTGTAGCCGGTGACCCAGGCGATGCCGCAGGCGCCCCCCAACACCACGGTCAACGCGGTGACCACCGGCAACTGCGGGACCACCGCGACCGCCACCAGCAGCAGGCCGGCGGCGGTGATGGCCATTGCGAACATGCGCCGCCGGGACAGCCCGGCCAGCACCTTCGGGCCGATCAGCATGCCGCCGGCCAGACCGACGAAGACCGCACCGAACAGCACGCCGTAGCCGGGGTTACCGGCGCCCAGGCCGCGCACGAACGTGGGCGCCAGCCCGACCACGGTGCCGCCCGCGGCGAACGCGCCGAGCAGGCCGAGCAGCAGCCCGCGCACCATTGGCGTGGTGCCGATGTAGCGCCAACCCTCGAGCAGGGTGCTCAACGGGCTGCGCGTGTGCTCGCCGACGCCCTTGGCGCGCGGGATGGGCAACGTGGACACGGTGACCGCGCACACCGCGAAGCTGGCCGCGTTCACCCACAGCGCGAGCGCGGCGGGCTGGTGCACGAAGAAGCCGAACCGCGCGCCGAGCACCCCGGAGATCAGCGAGAGCACGGTGAACAACCCGGCCGCGATCGGGGCGGAGCCGTAAGCGGTGAACAGGCTGAGCTGGTTGGCGGACTGCAACCGCTCGGCGGGCACCAGGTTCGGGACCGTGGCCTCCTTGGCCGGGATCCAGAACAGGCTGAGCGCCTCGATGAGGAACGTCGCGGTGAGCAGCCACCACAACGATTGGACGATGGGGATCGAGGTGAACAGTGCGCAGCGCAACACATCCGCGGTGACCATGGTGGTCTTGCGGTCGAGCCGGTCGGCGACCACGCCGGCCAGCGGGGCGAAGATCAGCGCGGGTACCAGGCGCAGGATGAACACCCCGGAGACCGCGTAGTTCTGGTCGGCCGATGAGTTCGTGGTCAGTGCGGCGGCCATGGCCGTGGTGGCCAACAGGCCGAGCCAGTCCCCCAAGCTGGACAGGCTGAGCGCGAACCACAGCCGACGGAACGCCGGGACGCCCAACGCGGCACGGATGCCCTCGTCCCGCGCCGCCCCGGGCGCAGCGTCGCTCACCGCCTCAGCCTAGCCGGCGGCACCGACCACCGGCCTTTCTCACATCTGGACGACGGCTGAATTCAGCTGGATGGGGCACTCCGTCGGGTAGGGGCCCTGCACCGCGATCGGGCAGCAGGTCGGCGGGCTGGTCAGCACGGTCACCGTGTACTGGCCGGTGGGCACGTCGAGAAATTCGTAGCGGCCACCAGCACTGGTCCTGGTTTTCGCCCGGGGGATCCCATCCGCGCCCAGCAGCACCACGGCGATGCCGGAGCTGAGTTCGCGCCCACCGGCCGAGGAAATGGGCCCGTAGATCCGCGCGGCCGTCGCCGGGTTGACCGGCAGCCCGGCCACGTTCGCCCGCCCGGCCCGCGGCCAGGGCAGGACCAGCAGGCCCACCAGCACGCACCAGCCCAGGGCAACCCAGCTCTGCGTCTGCCACCCGTGCTGCAGGGCGCGGTCGAAGAACCGCAGTGACCTGGGGTCCATGGCCAAGAACATGTACGTCATGCCCAGCGACATCACGGTGCCGCTCAGCGCGAGCCGGACGGGGACGGGTCCGCACAGGCAATCGGCGCACACGCCGGCCGCGCGTCCCGGACCCAGCTGGAACGGGATCCAGGACAGCCGTCGGTCGTCGGCCTCGGCGAACAGGCGCTTGCTCCAGCCCGCCGCCTCCAGCACGAAGTAGGCCGCCAACGCCAACGTGGCCGCCGAGACGTTCGTGCCCATGAACACGTCGGGATCCATCAGGCCGTACATGTAGGCCATCGCGCCCATCGCGACGACCTGCAGGAACCACAGCAGGTTGACCGGCCGCCGCCGGGCCCATTCCTCCAACACGAACAGCACGATCAGGCCGGCCACGACCAGGAAGCCGATCTCCCACGGATGCGGTCCGCCCGGCTCGCCGCCCTGCCACGGCGTGAACATGTAGACCATGCCCGCGGCCATCGCGATGTGGGTGAGGTGCCAGGCGCGCGGTTGCCCCTTCATCACCAGGACGTGCACGGTGTGTTCGGCGGCGATCCAGCAGTACGCGATCACCCAGCACAGCCGCACCCACCACGGCAGCAGGTCGATGGGACCCATGGCTCAGTCCCCGCTCTTGGTGCCCCGCGACCGCGCCAGCGCCGCACCGCCCAACGTCCCGGCGACCAGGCCGAGGAACAACCCGGCGATGCCCAAACCCAGTGCGACGTTGACGGTGTCGTCGCGGGAGGGGCCCATGTCCATCGACATGCCACCGGCCATCGGCGTGCTGGTCATCGTCATGCCGCCCGCGGGCGTGGGCATCGCGGTCGGCGGCATGGTCATCGCGGCGTCGGTCAACTGCAGGGTCGGTGCGGGGTGTTCCGGCTCGGCGGTGCCCGGAGCGGCCACCTCGATCCACCGCACGACCTCGCCGGAGCTGTAGGTCTGCACCGCTTTGAACGTCAAGGTGTCGGTGTCCGTGGGCAGCTTGGGCACCTGCACGGTGAACAGGTCATAGCCGCCGGGCGGGATCGCGCTGACCGCGGAATCGATGTGCCAGGTGATCGCGGTGACCGCCGCGGTGTCGTCGTCATCCGTGGCCGGGGCCCGGAGGAAAACGTTGCCGTGCATGCCACCCATCCCCGACATCCCGCCCATGTTCATGCCCGGCATCGCGGACGACATCGCGGTCGCGCTCGGTGTGGGCGTCGCCGACGGACTCGCCGAGGTGGTGGCCGCGGGGCTCGCCGTGCTCGCCGCGGTCGCCTCGGTGGCGCTGAAGGTCCAGCCCGGCTTGGACAGCACGCTGACGCCGGTCAGCGGGTGATCGGTCGGGAAGTCGACCTCGACCGCGGTGGTGGAGGCCTCGTCGCGCTCGTTGGGCACCCGGAAGGTCAGCGACGCCCCACTGCCCTTCGTGGTCGAGTCCGAACTGACCGTCACGTGAGCGCTCGCCAGCGGCGCACCAACGACCACCAGGGCCAGTGCTACCACCAGCCCCGAGCCCATTGTCGAGCGCATCATCCGAGGTCACCGCCCTGTCCGCATCGGCTGCCTACGCAAAAGGTCGCCGCCAGGCACGGCCGGGTTCCCCGGGAGGGGTATCAGGTTCCGTCAGCAGCGCTGTACAGCGCCAGAGACCGGTTTCGCGCCGATTCCGGGTCCAGATTTGGTCACCCGCGCTATACAGCGCAAGTGACAACCGTTAGCTGTCGGAGGACTTTTTGGCGGCAGCCTTCTTGGTCGGGGCTTTCTTCGCGGCGGTCTTCTTGGCCGCGGTCTTCTTGGCAGGCGCAGCCTTCTTCGCCGGGGCCTTGCGGGCAACCTTCTTCGCCGGGCCGCGCGCCCGGCGGTCGGCCAACAGTTCCGCGGCCCGCTCGTCGGTCAGCGACTCGACCTCGTCGTCCTTGCGCAGGCTGGCGTTGGACTCCCCGTCGGTGACGTAGGGCCCGAAGCGCCCGTCCTTCACCACCATCGGCTTGCCGCTGACCGGGTCCACGCCCAGCTCACGCAGCGGCGCGGCGGCGGCGGCCCGGCCACGCTGTTTCGGCGTGGCCAACAGCGCCAGCGCCGCGTCCAGGTCGACGGTGAGCAACTGCTCCTCGGCGGACAGCGAACGGGTCTCGCTGCCCTTCTTCACGTACGGCCCGTACCGGCCGTTGGAGGCCAACACTGGCTCGCCGTCCACCTCACCGAGCGTGCGCGGCAGGGTGAGCAACTGCAGCGCGGTGTCCAGGTCCACGGTGTCCAGGCTCATCGAGCGGAACAACGACGAGGTGCGCGGCTTGTCCTTGGCCCCCTCCGGCAGCACCTCGGTGACATACGGCCCGAACCGGCCGTTCTTCGCCACCACCTCGCGACCGGTCACCGGGTCCGGGCCCAGCACCCGGTCATCGGACGGAGCCGCGATCAGCTGCTGCGCCATCTCCACGGTGAGCTCGTCCGGCGGCAGGCCCTCGGGAATGTTGCCCCGCTCCACCTCCCCGTCGCGCTCGCGCTCCACATACGGCCCGTAGCGGCCGACCCGCACCACAAAGCCCTCGCCGATCGGCACCGAGTTCACCGCGCGGGCGTCGATCTCGTTGATGTGCTCGCTGACCAGCTTCTTCAGCCCGACCGACTGCCCATTGCTGGCACCGTTCTCGGCACCGAAGTAGAACCGGGACAGCCAATCGACCATCCGCGCCTCACCGTTGGCGATGTCGTCGAGCACGTCCTCCATGCGCGCGGTGAACTCGTAGTCCACCAGATGCGGGAAGTGCTGCTCCAACAAGCCGACCACGGAGAACGCCAACCACGCAGGCACCAACGCGGTGCCCTTCTTGAACACGTAACCGCGGTCCAGGATCGTGCCGATGATCGAGGCATAGGTGGACGGCCGACCGATGTCGCGCTGCTCCAGCTCGGAAACCAACGAGGCCTCGGTGTAGCGCGCCGGTGCCCGAGTCTCGTGCGGCTCGGCGGTGATTTGACGGGCCGTCAGCGGGTCGTCCTCCGCCACCTGCGGCAGCCGGCTCTCCCGGTCGTCCAGTTCGGCGTCCGGGTCGTCCGCGCCCTCCACGTAGGCCTTGAGGAAGCCGTGGAAGGTGATGATCTTGCCGCTGGCGGAGAACTCCGCGTCCTCACCGCTCGACGACCGGCCGCCGATGCGCACGGTCACCGACTGACCGGTGGCGTCCTTCATCTGGGAGGCAACGGTACGCATCCAGACCAGCTCGTAGAGCCGGAACTCATCACCGGACAACCGGGTCTGAGCCGGTGTCAGGAAGGACTCGCCGGCCGGGCGGATCGCCTCGTGTGCCTCCTGCGCGGTCTTCTGCTTGGACTCGTACCGCCGCGGCGCGTCCGGCACGTGGTCGGCACCGTAGAGCTGCGCGGCCTGCGCCCGGGCCGCGGCGATCGCCGTCTCGGACAACGTGGTGGAGTCGGTACGCATGTAGGTGATGAAGCCGTTCTCGTACAGCTTCTGCGCGACCTGCATGGTGCGCTTGGCGCCGAAACCGAGCTTGCGGCCGGCCTCCTGCTGCAGCGTGGTGGTGCGGAACGGCGCATACGGGCGGCGGGTGTACGGCTTGCGCTCCACCCGACGCACGCTGAACGCCGACGAGCGCAGCCGACCGGCCAGCGCACCCGCGGACGCCTCGTCGAGGTGCGCGACCTCGCCGGCGCCGCGCAGCTCACCGATGGTGGAGAAGTCCCGCCCGGTGGCCACTCGCTTGCCGTCCAGCTGGACCAGCCGCGCGGAGAAGGTGGTCGGGTCGTCCGCTCCCGCGGAGGTGCGCCCGGTGTCGAACTCGGCCTGCAGATCCCAGTACGACGCGGAGCGGAACGCCATGCGCTCTCGCTCGCGCTCCACCACCAGCCGGGTGGCCACCGACTGGACCCGGCCCGCGGACAGCCGCGGCATGATCTTCTTCCACAACACCGGGGAGACCTCGTAGCCGTACAACCGGTCGAGGATGCGGCGGGTCTCCTGCGCGTCGACCAGTTGCTGGTCCAAGGCGCGCGGGTTGGCGACCGCCTCGAGGATGGCCCGTTCGGTGATCTCGTGGAACACCATGCGGTGCACCGGGACGGTGGGCGCGAGCAATTCGTGCAGGTGCCAGGCGATGGCCTCGCCCTCGCGGTCCTCATCCGTGGCGAGGTAGAGACGGTCCACCCCGTCGAGGGCGTCCCTGAGCTTTTTGACCTGGGCCTTCTTGTCCGCGGCGACCACGTAGAGCGGGGTGAAACCGTGGTCGACGTCCACCCCGAGGCGGGCCCATGGCTCGCCCTTGTACTTCGCGGGTACCTCCGCGGCGCCGTTGGGCAGGTCGCGGATGTGGCCGTAGGAGGACTCGACCACATAGCTGCCGCCGAGGTACCCGGCGATCTTGCGGGCCTTGGTCGGCGATTCCACGATGACCAGGGCCCGGTCGCCGGCGGCGGACTTGCTTGAAGCTTTGGCGGGCACGCCTGAACTCCCGGGGGCTGTGCAGAGAAAACATTGTGCGGACTACCCGGGGGAGAGTAGCCCACTTAACAGGACGCGCCCGCCGTAGCGGGCGCGCTGTGGGTCGGTTGCTACCCGATGGGCATGGACGACGAGGTGCTCGACGGGGATGGAGACGGGCTGTCGCCCACCGCGATGTCCTTGCGCTTGGAGTTGAACACGGCCCCGATGATGATCACCACGGCCACGATGGCAATGCCCGCACGCAGCCCGCTGTTCTCGTCGCTGCCGATGGTCAGCTTCACCACGGCCGGCGCGATCAACAGCGAGACCAGGTTCATCACCTTGATCAGCGGGTTGATGGCCGGGCCCGCGGTGTCCTTGAACGGGTCACCGACGGTGTCACCGATGATCGTGGCCTCGTGGGCGGGTGAGCCCTTGCCGCCGTGATGGCCATCCTCGACCAGCTTCTTGGCGTTGTCCCAAGCACCACCGGAGTTGGCCAAGAAGACGGCCATCAGCACGCCGGCGCCGATCGCACCGGCGAGGAAGCCGGCCAGCGGGGCGGTGCCCAGGCCGAACCCGACCGCGATCGGGGCCATGATCGCGAGCAGACCGGGGGTGGCCAACTCGCGCAGCGAGTCGCGGGTGCAGATGTCCACGACCCTGCCGTACTCCGGCTTGCCGGTGCCGTCCATGATGCCGGGGATCTCCCGGAACTGGCGGCGTACCTCGAACACGATCGCGCCGGCCGCGCGGGCCACCGCGTTGATGGCCAGGCCGGAGAACAGGAACACCACCGAGGCGCCGAGGATCAAGCCGACCAGGATGTTCGGGTTGATGATCTCGAACACGCCGATCGCCTGCTGGGTGCGTAGACCCTTGTCGCCGAGATTGACCCCGGTGTCGGCGATCGCGTTGCCCACCGCGTCCTGGTAGGAGCCGAACAGCGCGGTGGCGGCCAAGACGGCGGTGGCGATCGCGATGCCCTTGGTGATGGCCTTGGTGGTGTTGCCGACCGCGTCCAGCTGGGTGAGCACGATGGAGCCCTCGCCGTGCACGTCGCCGGACATCTCCGCAACACCCTGGGCGTTGTCCGAGACCGGGCCAAAGGTGTCCATGGCGACGATGACGCCGACTGTGGTGAGCAGGCCGGTACCGGCCAGGGCCACCGCGAACAGCGCCAGGATCAGCACGCCCGAGCCGAGCAGGTAGGCCGCATAGACGGCCAGGCCGATCAGCACCGCGGAGTACACCGCGGACTCCAGACCCACCGAGATACCGGCCAGGATGACCGTGGCCGGCCCGGTCAGCGAGGTGCGGCCGATGTCCTTGACCGGCCGCCGGTTGGTCTCCGTGAAGTAGCCGGTGAGCTGCTGGATAGCGGCGGCCAGCACGATGCCGATGAGCACCGCGACGATCGCGAACAGGCGCGGGTCGCCGTCCACAGTGAACTTGTCGCCGACCACCATCCCCGCCGTCGGCGAGACGTTGTGCAACCCGTCGTAGGAGTCCGGCAGGAAGGCGAATGCAGCGCCGGCGCAGAGGATGGCCGAGGCGACCGCGGAGATGAAGAAGCCGCGGTTGATGGCGGCCATACCGCTGCGGTCATTCGGCCGTGGGGACACCGCGAAGATGCCGATGATCGCGGTGAGCACGCCGATCATCGGCACGATCAGCGGGAAGACCAGGCCGTCGTTGCCGAAGGCGGCCACACCCAGGATCAGCGCGGCGACCAGCGTGACGGCGTAGGACTCGAACAGGTCCGCGGCCATTCCGGCGCAGTCACCGACGTTGTCACCGACGTTGTCCGCGATGGTCGCGGCGTTGCGCGGGTCGTCCTCCGGGATTCCTTGCTCGACCTTGCCGACCAGGTCCGCGCCGACGTCCGCGGCCTTGGTGAAGATGCCGCCGCCGACACGCATGAACATGGCCAGCAGGGCGGCGCCGAAGCCGAAGCCCTCCAGCACCTTGGGGGCCTGGTCCTTGTAGATCAGCACCACGATCGAGGCGCCGAGCAGACCCAGACCGACGGTGAACATGCCGGCCACACCACCGGTGCGGAATGCGATGCGGGTGGCGGGCAGTTCGCCCCCGCGCCCGACCCGGGCGGCTGCGGCCACGCGCACATTGGCGCGGACCGCCAACCACATGCCCGTGTAGCCGGTGACCGCGGAGAACAGTGCGCCGACCAGGAAAAAGATTGAGCGACCTATGCGTTCCTTGCTGGAATCCGCGGGCAGTAGGAAGAGCACACCGAACGCGATGACCGCAAACACCGACAGGGTGCGGAACTGACGGGTCAGATACGCCGAGGCGCCCTCTTGGATCGCAGCCGCGATCTCCTTCATCTTGTCGGTGCCCTCGTCGGCGCGCAGCACCTCTTTGACCAGGTAACCGGCCACGCCGAGAGCGGAGATGGCCACAAGGGCAACCACGACGACGATCGTCAGGTTCGACCCGTGCAGGGTTACCTTCCCGCTGCTTTCGGCGGCGAGGTTGATCCCTGACATTCAGTCCTCCTAGGACGTCGCTGTAGATGCCCGCCGGCCCGTACGCGACTGGCCCACGGAGGGCGGGGGGGAGTCTACGCACGCGACCCGACGGACCCAAACCGGGCCCCACGGATCGCGGTCAGTCCGGCTTGGTCGGCCAGCTCATCCGGACCACCACCCCGTCGGTGGCCGGACGGATTTCCACCTCGTCCACCAGTCCGCTGATCAGCGCCAAGCCCAGGGAGGTCGTCTCCGATTCGGCGACGCGCCCGTGCAGCTCCAACGGGACCGCGTCGGCCACCTCGACGTCGAATCGGCTCTCACCGATGTGCAGGAGGATCACCACCGGCTCGTCCAGGCCGGCGTCCATGTGCAGCCCCACCGCGCGGGAACACGCCTCGCCGACGGCCAGGCGCACCTCGGAGAGGATGTCGTCGGCCACACCGGCCCGGCGTGCGGCGGTCGCCGCGATGAGCCGCGCGGTGCGCACGTGCACCGGCAACGGGCTGAACCTCACTTCGACGGTGGCCAATGGCCGGCTTTCTTCAGGTCCTGCGGACGACGGGGAATCAGCTCAATCCCGGGCCGCTACCGCGTCGGCCACCGAGTCGTGAATCGGGAACACCTTGGTCAGACCGGTGATCCGGAAGATTTTCAGGATGCGCTCCTGGGTGCAGACCAACCGCAACGAACCCTCGTGCGCCCGGACCCGCTTGAGTCCCCCGACCAACACGCCCAGACCGGTGGAGTCGAGGAACTCGACGTCCTCCATGTCCACCACCAGCTGGTACTGCCCGGCGTTGACCAGGTCGACGAGTTGCTCGCGCAGCTTGGGCGCGGTGTAGACGTCAATCTCGCCGCCCACCGAGACGATGGTCCGGTCGCCCTCAGTGCGGGTGGTGAGGGAAAGGTCCACTTGGGTCCTCCACGGTGCGTTCGGCGGGCGCCGGCAGTGTGCGAAGCCGCGTTCCGTCGCTTCCCGGCTTTGCGGCATTCAATCACTCAGGACGCAGCCGACCCATCGCCAGATGCGCCCGCCACCAGCTACCCGCGAAGTGGATCGGCTAATCCCGTGGACTCGCCGATCGCCGGCTTCGCCGATGTCAGTCGGCGCTGTCACACTGCCGCCGTGACAACGCTGGCCGGCCCGACCGCGTCGAGGCAGGCCTCGGCGTCCGCCGATCGGGTGCAATCGCTGCTCGACCACTTGCTGACCCGGGGTCGGGTCGAGCGGGTACGTCATGTGCACCGATTCCCGGAGCGACCCGGTGTCCGCGCGCCCTGGCCCGCATGGGTGCCGGAGCTGATGGTGGACCGGTGGAGGCAGTTCGGCATTCCGGCCCCGTGGGCGCACCAGGTGGCCGCCGCGGACGCGCTGTGGGCCGGGCGCTCGGTGGTGTTGTCCACCGGAACCGCCTCGGGGAAGTCCCTGGCGTATCTGATGCCGGCGCTGTCCGGTCTGCTCACCTCAGCCTCGGCGCCCACGGTGCTGTACCTGGCCCCGACCAAGGCGCTGGCCGCCGATCAACTGGCCTGCCTGGCCGACCTGCAGCTCGGCGCCCATGGCGTGCGACCCGCGTTGTTCGACGGGGACACCGGCTACGGCGAGCGCGACTGGATCCGGGCCCACGCCAACTACCTGCTGACCAACCCGGACATGCTCAACCGCACGCTGCTGCCCGACCACGCCCGCTGGGCGCGGTTCCTGGGTGCGCTGCGCTACGTGGTCGTCGACGAATGCCACACCTACCGGGGCGTGTTCGGTTCGCACGTCGCCCAGGTGCTGCGCCGGCTGCGCCGGTTGTGCCGACGGCACGGCGCCGACCCGGTGTTCGGGCTGTGCTCGGCGACGGTGTCCGACCCGGCGGTGGCGGCTACCCGGTTGACCTCCGCGGCGGTGCAGGCCGTCAGCGAGGACACCTCGCCACGCGCGGCCGCCGCGTTCGCGCTGTGGGAGCCGCCGTTGACCGGCGTGCTCGATGAGCACGGCGCCCCGCGCCGGCGCACCGCCGTGGCCGAGGCCGCCGACCTGCTCACCGACCTGGTGCTGGCCGACGCCCGGGTACTGGCGTTCCTGCGCTCCCGGCGCAGCGCCGAGGTGGCCTCGGTGCTCGCCCGGGACGCCCTGGCGGAGGTGGACCCGTCGCTCGGCGGCCGGGTGGCCGCGTACCGCGGCGGCTACCTGCCGGAGGAACGCCGCGAGCTGGAGCGGCGGCTGCGCTCCGGGGAGCTGTGCGGGCTGGCCGCGACCAACGCCCTGGAGCTGGGCATCGACATCACCGGGCTGGACGCGGTGTTGCTGGCCGGCTACCCCGGCACCCGAGCCTCGATGTGGCAGCAGGCAGGCCGGGCGGGGCGCGCCGGGCAGGGCGGGCTGGCTGTGTTCGTGGCCCGCGACGACCCGCTGGACACCTACTTGGTGCACCACCCCGAGGCCCTGTTCGGTCGGCCGGTGGAGGCCACCGTGCTGGACCCGGACAACCCGTACGTGCTGGCTCCGCACCTTTGTGCGGCCGCGGCGGAGGCTCCCTTGACGCCGGCGGATCTGGAGCTGTTCGGCCCGCGGGCCGGGGGCGTGGTGGACGGGCTGACCGAACAGCGGCTGCTCCGCCGCCGGGGGGACGCCTGGTACTGGACCCGGGTGGACCCCTCGGCGCTGCCGGGCGACATTCGCGGCTCCGGCGGGCCGGCGGTGCGCCTGGTGGAGGCGAGTACCGGGCGGTTGCTGGGCACGGTGGACGCGGGCAGCGCACACAGCCAGGTGCACACCGGCGCGGTACACCTGCACCAGGGCCGCAGCTACCTGGTCGAGGAGCTGGACCTCGACGCCGCGGTGGCCGTGGTGACCCGCGCCGAGCCGGACTGGACCACCACCGCACGGGAGGTCACCGAGATCGCGGTGCTCACCGACGACCGGGTGATGCACTGGGGGGCGGCCCGAGTGCACTTCGGCAGCGTCGAGGTGACCAGCCAGGTGGTGTCCTACCTGAGCAAGCGGATCGCCACCGGCGAGGTGTTCGCGCAGACCCCGCTGGATCTACCGCCCCGTCAGCTGCGGACCAGCGCGGTCTGGTGGACCGTGCCGGCCGATGCCCTCGCCGAGGTCGGCATCGCGGCCGGCGAACTACCGGGCGCCGCGCACGCTGCGGAGCACGCCGCGATCGGCCTGCTGCCGCTGTTCGCGACCTGCGACCGCTGGGACGTCGGCGGGGTGTCCACCGCCCTGCACCCGGACACCGGGCTGCCGACTGTGTTCGTGCACGACGGCCACCCGGGCGGGGCGGGGTTCGCCGAGCGCGGGTTCGCCGTGGCCGAGCAGTGGCTGTCCGCCACCCGCGAGCTGATCGCCGGTTGCGGGTGCCTGGCCGGCTGCCCGTCCTGCGTGCAGTCCCCGAAATGCGGCAACGGCAACCGACCGTTGGACAAGGCCGGCGCGGTGCTGCTGCTCGACGTGGTGCTCAGTGGCGCGCCACATTGACCCCACCGGCCTCACGCAACCGCCCCGTTAGCCAGGCCGCCGTGTGCGGGTCGAGGCCGGGGAACAACAGCACGATGCCGTTGCGCCGGGGCAGCCGATGGCGGGTCAGTTCGCCGAGGCAGTCCTCTCCCACCAACACCAACGGCGCCGCCAGCCAGGCAGCGCCCGCCGCACCCGGCTCGATGACCAGGTGCAACTCGGTGCCGGCCGCCGCGGCCAGCGGTAGCACTTCCTCGAGCAGCACAGGATCGCCGGTCAGCAACAGGGGACGCGCGGGACTCGGTTCGGGCATGCGCCGATGTTGCGTGTTCGGCCACCTGTTCCGCAGGCGTTGCACGGCGCTGTGGACAACCGACGCAGCGGACAAACCCGGGACAGAGGACGGCCCCCGCCGGGGGGGAGAGCGGGGGCCGTCGCCACGATCCGACTCGGGGGGGAGGAGCCGAACCGGGATAGGCACGGTCCTAGGACCGGCATGTCCCATGTTGTACCCGAACGCCCCTTCACGTAAACAGCAGGCCGGCGCCAGTCCGTAAAAACTTCCCTCGGCGCTTATTCTCATCCGCGTGTCGCAGTCAACCCGTCCATTCGCCATTCCGACGCCTCTGCGGTCGGTGGGCACGATGCGGGCCGCCGCCTTCTTCGACCTGGACAAGACCGTCATCGCGAAATCGAGCGCGCTGGCGTTCTCCCGGCCGTTCTATCGGGGTGGGCTGATCAACCGTCGGGCCGTGCTGCGCAGTGCCTACGCCCAGTTCGTGTATCTGGCCGGAGGTGCGGACGCCGACCAAATCGAGCGGATGCGCAAGTACCTGTCCTCCCTGTGCGCCGGGTGGGACGTGGCCACGGTGCGGGAAATCATCGCCGAAACCCTGCACGACCTCATCGACCCCTTGATCTACGACGAGGCCGCCGACCTCATCGAACAGCATCATCTGGCCGGCCGCGACGTGATCATCGTGAGCACCTCCGGCTCCGAGGTCGTCGAACCGATCGGCGAGATGCTCGGCGCGGACCGAGTGATTGCCACCCGCATGGCGGTGGACGACGAGGGCCGCTATACCGGCGAGATCGATTTCTACGCCTACGCGGAGACCAAGGCGCAGGCGATGCGCGAGTTGGCCGAGGCCGAGGGCATCGACCTGGAGCGCTCCTACGCCTACAGCGACTCCAGCACCGACATCCCGATGCTCTGCGCGGTTGGCCACGGTTTCGCGGTGAACCCGGACCGAGCGCTGCGCAAGGAGGCGCTGGCCCGGGGTTGGCCGGTGCTGGCCTTCAGCCGCCCGGTGTCCATGCGTCAGCGAATGCCCGCCATCGGCCGGCCCTCTCGCACCGTGGTCGCGGCCACCGCCGTGGCTGCCGGCGCCGCCACCGCCGCGGCGGTGTGGTGGGTGGCGCGCCGTCGCGACGTGTAGAACATTCCGGCGCACTCGTCACACCCGCGCACAACATGCCGGGCCCGCGGTAAAGAACCGCCGTGAACCCCTTCCCCACAAGGGAATAGAGGAGTAGACCTGGTTGTGGGTGAAGCGACCAGAGCGCTGATCGCGACAGGGTTCAGGCCGGTTCACACCGCGCGTCCTGCGGGTACCCACGCGGCTATCTGCCCATGTGCGGGCCGTCGAGACAGGCTGGACCTGGTCCGACGAAATAGAGTTGCACGCCTGGTAGCCCGGCTGACGCACCTGATAGTGCGACGGCGTCCTCCGAGGGGAGGGCGCCGTTCGCTTGTGCCGACCGAAATCGGGCTTACTGACGTAGCATCAGGAATGCTGCCCGGCCCGGATCGATTCGCAGATCTCGGTGGTCACCGTGGCCGCGGCCCGGATCGCCTCGGCGCAGTGCACCAACCACGCGGCCACCCCGTCGGGCGTGCCCAGCGAGTAGCCCGCCAGTGCTTGCTGATACTCCGTCAGTCCCAGGGCGGCGTGTCCGATCTCCGGGGCCACCAGTGCGCGTGGGTCCAACCCGCGCCCGATCAGTACCAACCGCGACGCCGCCCGGGCCACCAGCGGGCCAACGGTGTCGAACGCTGCCGCGTCGATCAGCTCTGCGTGCACCACACCCGCCACCACCAGGGCCGGCGCCGTGGTCGGCCCGGTGAGGGCATCGGTGAGCAGGTCCAGTCGCCGCGCCGCGCTCGGTGAGACAGGCCGACCCAGCACCTCGGGGGCTTGGGACTCCACCGCGGCCAGCGCATGCAGCCGGGCCAACGCCTGCCGCGGCGCGGTGGCCCAGCTCGGACCCAGTCCCTCGAGTTCGGCGCTGACCCGCATCGCGGCACGCGCGTACTCCCCCGCCGAACCCTCCGGCAGCGACCCGGCGCGGACGTCGTCGAGAGAGACCTCCACGTCGGCCAGCACCGCCGAGGCAACCACCGCCCGCCAGGCGATCTCCACCCGCACCGCGGTGGCATCGGTACGCAGCACCCGTTGTCCCGCCAGTCGATCCACCGCCGCCCGCGCCTCGGTCGCGGCGTCGGCGACGCCGGGCAGGGAGGTCAATGCGGCGAGATGATCGACCGGCATCGCAGCAGCGTAGGGGCATGCTGCCGGGTTGGCGATCTTGACCCCGGTGCGCTTGGCCACTAAACGCACTGGCCGGCGCGCTTGTCGGGGCGCAATGGTTGAACGCACTAGCGTCGCGCCGACGAACATTTCCAGCGGGGACGCGGAGGCAATGGACGGGCTGGCGGGGCAGCACCGGCCGGACCGCGACGGCAGGCCGGGAACCGGGCTGACTGTGCTCGCGGTGGACGACGA
>DASXPS010000045.1 GCA_036493475.1 Sporichthyaceae bacterium
ACGCTGGTGGGTGACAGGAGAACGCGATGGTCGACTACGTCCCCGACGGCAACAGCGAGTGGGGTCTCCAGGGAGGTACGGGCTGAGCGCAACCGAGCTGGGCGCGCCGCCGACCTGCGCAACTCCGACGCCGCCCGGCGGGTGCTGTCCGGGGAAGGCCGGGTCCCGTCGATCGGCCGCCCGTGGGCCAACCTGATCTTTGCGGGCAAGACGGTGGAGAACAGTACCTGGTCCACCGACCACCGGGGCGAGGTTGTTGTCCACGGTTGCAAGACATGGGCGCCGCCCGGTGCCGCACTGGCGGCCGAGCTGGGCAAGCGGGATTCAGCGACCCGGCCGCGTGCCCGGGCGGCTACCTCGGGCTCGTGCGCCCGGTCGACGTGCACCCCACCACCGCCGGGTGGGGTGGGGTGAACAAGCCCCGGACGTGTTCCATCGGGTCCTGTCTTAGCCCCGACCGTTCGACACCCCGATGGCGGGCCGGCTCACCGTGGCGCTGCCCGGGCCGCTGAAGATCCTTATCGCGATCGCGGCGCCAGACGAGGGCAAGACCACCTCGACCGTGCTGGACTCCGAGCGGGAGCTGGCCCGGATCCTGGTGCGCTGCCCGAGCACGGGGCACAGGCCCGGCGCTGGAGGTGGCCGGGCTGGCCGAGTCACCGCCGCGTTGCGCGCCGACGCCTACCACGTGCTGCATCTGTCCGATCATGACCGGGTTACCGGCACCCCTCCTAGCGGGAGTTTCCGGGTTATTTCGATCATGGTTGTATTCGTGCAGGTCATACTGTTGTTGATGTTCGTTGGGTGTATGACCTAAGTGCGGGGCGCCCACCGATCGAGGTCGAAGATGTCGGCGAGGCGGTCCTGGGTGGGGTGGGTCTCGGTGAGCATCCGGCGGGCTTTTGGGCGTCCACCTGTGGAGGGGTAGATCAGCACTGTTTCCTGGATGCCGGCGAGGGTGTCGAGGAGCTCGCGGACCGACAGGTGTAGGCCGTGCTGCTCGGCGTGGCGGCGCATGAGGTGAGCGATCTGCAGGGCCAGCACGCAGGTGAAGACGTGGACGCCGATGTTGTGGTCGGTCCAGTGGTGCATCGGGGAGAACGACACCAGGTGGGGGTCTTTGAGTTGGCGGAAGGAGAACTCGGCCTCGGACTGGGAGCGGTAGGCGGCTACGAGGTCGGCGACGGGCCAGGTGTCGCGGTCGGTGACCAGGATTCGGTTGCCGAAGATCTCGGTTTCCAGTGCGGCGCGGGCCCGTTCGTTGATCTCGAAGGTGAGCCGGTGTGCGGCCGGGGTGTCGCCGGTGAGTTCCCAGTCGATGACGCGGCGGGTCCAGGGGTCGTGCAGGATCTGGGTGATCTCGGTTTCGACCTTGTCGCGGGGGCGGCGGGTGCGGCCGCGGGCCAGGGTGTCGCTCAGCGCGGCGAGTTTCGTGGTGGCCTTGGCCAGGGTCTGGTCGAAACCGCGAGCCTGGGCGGTGTGCAGCGACGGTGAATGGGTGAGCACCACCCGGCGGTCGGTGCCGTAGATCTCGCGTCGGGTGTCGTGCGCGCTCAGCCCGTCGAAACGCCCGCCTTCGACCGGTGCTCGGGCGGTGGCGGGCAGGGCGAGCAGGTCGGAGCAGTCCGAGGGCGGTACCGAGCCGACGAACCCGAGCCCGGCGGCGTCGAGGTGGGCGAAGTTGGCGATCGAGTTCTGCCCGGCGTCGAACACCACCGTCATCGCTGCCGCTGCTGTCGCCGGTGTCGCTGTCGCCGGTGTCGGTGTCGCTGTCGCTGGTGTCGCCGGTGCCGCTGCCGCTGTCGCCGGTGTCGGTGTCGCTGTCTGGTGGGTGGTGTCGGGTGCGGTGGCGGTGCTCACCGCGGTGTAGCGGCGCATGAGCAGGTCGATCATGGTGGCGAACTGGGTGACGTCGGGGCGGTTGCCGGGGTAGGCGTGGGAGACCAGCGGGACGCCACCGTCGCGGGTGACGACCAGGCCCAGCCCGACCAGGCGCAGGTCGGCGCGTTTCTGCTTGGCCCGGCCCCGCGCGGCGATCGGCGCCTTGTCGTTGGCGGAGTCGATGTAGGTGGCGAAGTTGGTCATGTCCAGGGCCAGCGCGGAGGTGTCGAGCCCGAAGGTTCCGATCATCGCCAGCGCCAGCCGGTGCTCGATGGCCGTGATCTGGGCGGGGGTGACCGCGTGCATGGCGTCCCAGAACCGGCGATGGTCGCACGCCGAGGCCGCGATCTTGACCCACCGGTCCCCGGCGGTGGTCTTCCACCAGTCCGCGAACGCCCGCTTCGAGCACGGGTCCACCAGCCGGTTGAGCGCGGCCAGCACCAGGTAGGTACCCACCGACGCGCCCGCATCCGACCGGCGCGCCCCGACCACGTCGTCGATCACCTGGGCCACCCCCAGCCGATCCAGCACACCCCAGGCCGCGGCGACATCTCCGAACCCGAGATGCCGGGTCCGAGCGGGCATCGCGGCGGCGTCACCGGCGGTGACCGCGGCGTCGATGTCCGCGGCCGTGCCCAGGTAGCGCTCGGAGACCATCTTCGGCTTGCCGTCCACCCGCGCCATCTCCCGCAGGTACCAGTACGGCTTCCCGTTGATCGTCTTCCGATACAAACTAGCCACACATTAGGTCATACACCACTACAAGATCCAGAACGTCTCGACACACACAAAATCCGCAGGTCACACCCGGTCGAGCGGACGCGCCAGACCATCAAGATCGAACTATCCCGGAAACTCGGGCTAGGCCGCCCCTTCAGCGGGCAGCTCGGCGCGGGCTCTGCTGGCGGCGTCAGCTCTCACCAGACTCCACGCGCCATCTAACGCTTGTCGGCGTAGCGAGGCTCGCAGGGTGTCGACCTCGCCGCACCTACCCGGCGGTACAAAGTCGAACATGCGTTCGCGCAAAGTGGTTGATGTGCAGATCGTCGAGTCAACCTCGTTCGTGTGCGCCGCGCACGCCCGTGAGGTCACTCCGTTGG
>DASXPS010000046.1 GCA_036493475.1 Sporichthyaceae bacterium
CGGGTCTCGACGATGTCGTGTCGCGGCTGCTGACCGCTCCCGCCCCCAGTCGTTCGCGGGTGCCCGGTCGCGGCCGCTCGCGTTCTTGACGCCTGCTCGGTCGCGCGGCGCCCTCCCTTTTCTGTGAGGAACCATGGCGACCACCGCTGCCGCACCCGCTCGCGCCGCCAAGCACAAGGGGCAGGGCCAGTGGGCGTTGAACCACCGTGAGCCGCTCAACGCCAACGAGCAGGTGAAGAAGGACGACGACCCGCTGAACGTGCGGGCACGGATCATCGACCGGTACGCCCACACCGGGTTCTCCTCGATCGACGGTGCCGACCTGCGCGGCCGATTCCGCTGGATGGGCCTGTACACCCAGCGCAAGCCCGGCATCGACGGCGGCAAGACCGCGATCCTCGAGCCGAACGAGCTCGACGACGAGTACTTCATGATGCGCATCCGGCTCGACGGCGGGCAGCTGTCCGGCGAGCAACTGCGCGCCATCGCCGAGGTCTCCGCCGCGTACGCCCGGGACACCTGCGATGTGACGGACCGCCAGAACTTCCAACTGCACTGGGTGCGCATCGAGGACGTGCCGGCCATCTGGGCGCGCCTGGAAGCGGTCGGGCTGACCACCATGGAGGCCTGCGGTGACTGCCCCCGGGTGATCCTGGGCAGCCCGGTGGCCGGCATCGCCGCGGACGAGATCATCGACGGCACCCCGGCGCTGGAGGAGATCACCCGCCGCTGGATCGGCTCACCGGAGTTCTCCAATTTGCCGCGCAAGTTCAAGTCGGCGATCTCCGGCTCACCGAAGATGGACGTCGCACACGAGATCAACGACGTGTCCTTCGTCGGGGTGGTGCACCCCGAGCACGGCCCGGGCTTCGACCTGTGGGTCGGCGGCGGGCTGTCCACCAACCCGATGCTGGCCCAACGGGTCGGCGCGTGGGTGCCGCTGGACGAGGTGCCCGAGGTGTGGGCCGGGGTGATCTCGGTGTTCCGCGACTACGGCTACCGCCGGCTGCGCAACCGGGCCCGGCTGAAGTTCCTGGTCGCCGACTGGGGAATCGAGAAGTTCCGCGAGGTGCTCCAGACCGAGTACCTGCACCGGGCGCTGATCGACGGCCCCGCCCCGGTCGAGCCGCCCGCGGGGTTCCGGGACCACATCGGCGTACACCCGCAGCGGGACGGCAACTTCTACGTGGGCTTCGCCCCGCTGGTCGGCCGCATCTCCGGCACGCTGCTGAACAAGGTCGCCGACCTGGCCGAGGAGCACGGCAGCGGCCGGATGCGTACCACCGCCGAGCAGAAGCTGCTCATCCTCGACGTGCCCGCCGCGCAGACCGAATCGCTGGTGGCCGCGCTGGAGTCGCTGGACCTGCAGGTGCGCCCGACCCCGTTCCGTCGCCAGACCATGGCCTGCACCGGCATCGAGTTCTGCAAGCTGGCCATCGTGGACACCAAGAACCGGTCCATCCGGCTGATTGCGGAGATGGAACGGCGGCTGCCGGGCTTCGACGTGCCGCTCACCGTGAACATGAACGGCTGTCCGAACGCGTGCGCCCGTTTCCAGGTCGCCGACATCGGCCTGAAGGGCATGCTGGTGAACGACGCGACCGGCAACAGCGTCGAGGGTTACCAGGTGCACCTGGGCGGCAGCCTCGGCATCGCGGCGGGCTTCGGTCGCAAGGTGCGCGGGCTGAAGGTGACCTCCGCCGACCTCGAGGACTACATCGAGCGGGTGCTGCGCCGGTTCCTGGCGCAGCGTCAGGGCGAGGAGACCTTCGCCGCCTGGACCGGGCGCGCCGACGAGGCCGATCTGTCATGACCGAAAGGGCTGCACCTTTTCACTGCCCCTACTGCGCGGAAGAGGATTTGCGGCCACTGGAGCAGCACGGACAGTGGCTGTGCGGAAGTTGTCGGCGTGCGTTCGCGTTGCGGTTTCTCGGAATGGAGGTGTCGGTATGACGGCGATCGTCGAACTCGGTCGGGCATCCGGCGCGCCGAGGCGCAAGCGGGACACCCACCTGGCCGAGGGCACCGAGGCACTGGCGGTGCGCGCGGGCCGTGAATTGGAGGACGCCTCGGCGCTGGAGATTCTCTCCTGGGCCGCGGATACCTTCGGTGATCGGCTGGCGGTGACCTCGTCGATGGCCGACGCGGTGGTCGCGCACCTGGCATCGAGGGTGAAGCCCGGAATTGACGTGCTGTTCCTGGACACCGGCTACCACTTCGCGGAGACCATCGGCACCCGCGACGCGGTGTCCGCGGTCTACGACGTCAACGTCATCAACGTGACCCCGACGCTCTCGGTCGCCGGTCAGGACGTGGCGTTCGGCAAGGACCTGTTCGGCCGCGATCCGGACCGCTGCTGCGCGTTGCGCAAGGTGGCCCCGTTGAACGCGGCGATGCGCGACTACGACGCGTGGATCACCGGGCTGCGCCGCGACGAGACCCCGTCGCGGGCGGACACCCCGGTGGTGTCCTGGGATGCCGGCCGCGGCAAGGTGAAGGTCTGCCCGATTGCCAGGTGGACCCAGACCGACGTGGATGCCTACGTGGCCGAACACAACATCCTGCTCAACCCGCTGCTGTTGGACGGCTACGACTCGATCGGCTGCCGGCCCTGCACCCGGCGCACCGTCACCGGGGAGGACGCCCGGTCCGGCCGTTGGGCGGGCAGCGGCAAGACCGAATGCGGGCTGCACAGCTGATGGGCCGTCAGGGGGTGACGATCTGGCTGACCGGCCTGCCCAGCGCCGGTAAGTCGACGATCGCGGGGGCGCTGGCCGAGCGGTTGCGCGCGACCGGCCGACAGGTGCACATCCTGGACGGTGACGAACTGCGCACCGAGCTGACCGCGGACCTCGGGTTCTCCAAGGAGGACCGGATCACCAACGTGCGCCGCATCGGCTTCGTCGCCGCAACGCTGTCCCGCAACGGCGTCACCACGTTGGTGCCGGTGATCGCGCCCTACGCCGAGGCCCGCGATCACGTGCGCGCTCGGCACGAGGCGACCGGCACCCCGTACGTCGAGGTGCACATCGCCACGCCGGTCGAGGAGTGCGCGGCCCGCGACGTGAAGGGCCTGTACGCCAAGCAGCGCGCCGGGGAACTCGTCGGGCTGACCGGTGTGGACGACCCGTACGAGGTCCCCGTCGCCCCCGACCTACGGCTGGACACCGCCGGGCGCAGCCTGGACGAGACCGTGGCGGCTGTGCTCGCCGCGCTGGCCGAACGAGGGTTGGCGTGAGTCCGCCCGCGCTGCTGCTGATCGCGCACGGCAGCGGCGACCCGCGGCACGCGGCGACCATGACCACACTCACGCGCCGGCTGCGCCGGGTGCTGCCCGAGGTGCCCGTGGGCATCGGGTACCTGGACCATCACGGTCCCGACGTGGCCGACGCCGCCCGGGCGCTAAAAGAGGCCTCACTCGCTGACGCTCGCGGGGGGGGCCGCCGGGTGCGGGCCGTCCCGATGCTGCTGAGCGATGCCTTCCACCACAAGGTCGACATCCCAGCCGCGGTGGCCAAGGCCCGCGCCGAGGGCATGCTGATCGACACGACGGAGGCCCTCGGGCCCGATCCGCGCCTGCTGGCCGCGGTCGCCGAACGGCTGCGTGCGGTCGGTGCCCGACCGGGGCCGGGCACCGGGCTGGTGTTGGCCTACGCGGGCACCACCGATGCCGCGGCGGCGGGGGCCGTCCGGCGGCTGGCTGCGTGGTGGCAGCGCCGTAGCGGGACCGAGGTGCGGGTCGCGCACGCGGCGACCACCGGGCCCGGTATGACCGAGGTGGTCGCGGAGTTGCGCGCGGCGGGCGCCGGTCGGGTCGACGTCGCGCCGTGGTTCCTGGCGCCGGGTCGGCTGCTGGACCGGGTGCAGATTACGGCCCGTGCGGCCGGTGCGGACAGCGTCGCCGCGCCGCTGGGCGACGCCCGAGCCGTGGTCGAGGCCGTGCTGCGCCGCTACGCCACCCTCGTCGTCGAGGCCCGGCCCGCCGCCTGAAACTCCCGGGAATGCCCCCCACCGGTCGGGTAGGGGGTTCGTATGATCCAAAACTCCGCCCTGACCCGGCGTCGTCTGCTCGCCCTGTTCAGCGCGACGGCGGGCTCCGCGCTGCTGTCCGCCTGCGGTGGCGGCAGCAGCAACGGCGCCACCGACAAGAGTCCGATGGTGGTCACCCACACCTCGTCGCTGCCGGTCTCGCAAAACGTGCCGGCCGGTCCCGCCCCGACCGCCACTCCCAGCGGGGGCCCACAGCCGCCCGGCATGAACCCACTGGAGCAAGCCGACCAATCGGCCAGCCCGGTACCCGCGGGGACCATGCCGGAAGAACCAGCGGGCCCGTACCCGGCGGACGGCAGCAACGGCCCCAACGCGCTGACGCTGAGCGGCATCGACCGCAAGGACATCACCACCAGTCTGGCGCCCGGCAGCAAGCAGGCCGATGGCGTACCAATGACGGTGCGGCTCACGCTCACCAACCAGGAACACGGTGGGGCGCCCTACGAGGGCGCCGCGGTCTACCTGTGGCAGTGCGACCGCGACGGCAACTACTCGATGTACGGGCAGGCGCTGTCCGACGAGAACTACCTGCGCGGGGTGCAGGTTGCCTACCAAGACGGTGTCGTCGAGTTCACCTCGATCTTCCCGGGCGCCGAGGTGGGCCGCTGGCCGCACCTGAACCTGCGGATATTCCTGGACCTGCAGCACGCCGGCGACGGCGGCGAACCCCTGCGGACCACGCAGCTCGCGCTGCCGGAAGTGGCCTGCAAGGAGGTCTACGCCTCGCCGGGCTACGAGCAGAGCAACGATCGACTGGGACAGGTCAGCCTGGACACCGACCCGGTCTTCTCCGACGGGCACTCCCTGCAGCTGGCCGACGCCACCGGCTCGGTGAGCGACGGCTACACCGTGGAACTGTCCGTTCCGGTCTGAGGCGAGCCGGCGATTGCCGCGCCGGGGTGCAGGACGGGCTGATAGCCACCGGCCAACACCGCCACCGTCGCCCGCGGGGTGAGCACGGTCAACGACTCCCCCGCCAGGTAGTCGCGCGTCGCCCCGTACCCGCCGGGCGACCAGGCCCGCAGCCGATCGCCGTCCACCAGCCAAAACGTGCCGTCGATGGCCACCATCGCCCCGGTGGGCAGCGCCCCGGAATCGTCCAGATACGTCCGGCGCACCCCGCGGCCGGCCCACCGGTCTGCGTGCAGCCGGGCATCGATGCCGCGCACCCCCGGCTCGTCGTCCGGATACGCCGCGGCGAAGGCCGCCTTATACACGCGGTAGTCCCGGTTGCGGCACTCCCCGCACGGGCGGTGCCCCGCGGCCAGCCCGGTCGCCTCGTCCAGGAAGTACAACTCGGTCAACCGCCGCGGCTGCCACTGCTCCCGGCGCCGCCCCCGGAACGACAGCACGCAGATCAGCCACATCCGCCCGGCGGAGTAGCGCACCAGCTCCCGGGCATCGTTCAGCAGACAGCCACGGTTACCCCAGAAAAGGCCACGGTCCGGCACCGCGATGAGGTCACCGGCCGGGGTAACCCGGTTGGTCCTGGCCATCGACACCTCCCGAGCCCGGGCGCCGCCCGGGATGAGGGGGCGCAGGCTGGGTAGCGCTGCGCCATGCGACAGGATGACGCCTCGGCGGCCGAAGCACCGGCCGGCCGCACGGGGCAACGAGGGGCCACCGACCACCAGGAGGCCGCGATCACCGTCTGGCCGGGCACGCCGTACCCGCTGGGCGCCACCTACGACGGCGCGGGCACCAACTTCGCCCTGTTCTCCGAGGTAGCCGAGCGCGTGGAGCTGTGTCTGCTGGACGTCCGCGGCCGGGAAACCCGGGTGGTGCTGCCCGAGGTGGACGCCTTCGTGCACCACGCATACCTGCCGGGCGTCGAGCCGGGCCAGCGTTATGGCTACCGGGTGCACGGGCCCTACGACCCGGCGCACGGTCACCGCTGTAACCGCAACAAACTCCTGGTCGATCCGTACGCGAAAGCGGTCGATGGCCAGATCAGCTGGAATGAGGCGCTGTACAGCTATCGGTTCAACGCGCAGAACCGCCGCAATGACCAGAACAGCGCCCGCTACACGATGCACTCGGTGGTCGCGAACCCGTACTTCGACTGGGGCGATGACCGCCACCCGCACATCCCCTACCACCGCACGGTGATCTACGAGGCGCACGTACGCGGGCTGACCATCAACCACCCGGACATCCCGAAGAACATCCGCGGCACCTACGCCGGTCTCGCCCACCCGGTGATGATCGAGCATCTGCAGAGCTTGGGGGTGACCGCGGTCGAGCTGATGCCGGTACACCAGTTCGTGCACGACCATCCGCTGGCCGATCGGGGGCTGCGCAATTACTGGGGATACAACTCCATCGCCTACTTCGCCCCGCACAACGGCTACGCCTCGCAGGCCCACGGCGGCCGACAGGTGCAGGAGTTCCGCGCCATGGTCAAGGCGCTGCACCGGGCGGGCATCGAGGTGATCCTGGACGTGGTCTACAACCACACCGCGGAGGGCAACCACCTCGGCCCGACGTTGAGCTTCCGCGGCATCGACAACGCGGCGTACTACCGCCTCGGCGACGACCTGCGCTACTACTACGACACCACCGGCACCGGCAACACGCTGGCCATGCATCACCCGCACGTGCTGCAGCTGATCATGGACTCGCTGCGCTACTGGGTGCTGGAGATGCACGTCGACGGTTTCCGCTTCGACCTCGCGGCCACGTTGGCCCGGCAGTTCCACGAGGTGGACCGACTCTCCGCGTTCTTCGACCTGGTGCACCAGGACCCGGTGGTGTCCCAGGTGAAGTTGATCGCCGAGCCCTGGGACGTCGGCGAGGGCGGCTACCAGGTGGGCAACTTCCCGCCGTTGTGGACGGAGTGGAACGGCAAGTACCGGGACACCGTGCGCGACTTCTGGCGCAGCGAACCGGACTCGCTGCCCGAGTTCGCGTCCCGGTTGACCGGGTCCTCCGACCTCTATCAGGACGACGGCCGCCGCCCGCACGCCTCGATCAACTTCGTCACCGCGCACGACGGTTTCACGATCCGGGACCTGGTCTCCTACAACGACAAGCACAACGAGGCCAACGGCGAGGAGAACCGGGACGGGGAGAGCCACAACCGTTCCTGGAACTGCGGGGCGGAGGGCGAGACTTCCGACGCCGAGGTGCTCGCCCGTCGGGCCCGCCAGCAACGCAACTTCCTCGCCACCCTGTTCCTCTCCCAGGGCGTGCCGATGTTGCTGCACGGCGACGAACTCGGCCGCACGCAACGTGGCAATAACAACGCCTACTGCCAGGACAACGACATCTCCTGGGTGGACTGGTCGGCGGTGGACGCCGATCTGCTGGCGTTCACCCGCGCCTGCGGCAAGCTGCGGGCGGCGCATC
Organism: Sporichthyaceae bacterium; assembly: GCA_036493475.1. NCBI lineage: Bacteria > Bacillati > Actinomycetota > Actinomycetes > Sporichthyales > Sporichthyaceae > Sporichthyaceae bacterium. Next base: position 7,399 of record DASXPS010000046.1, read on the forward strand.
CGCTGCTGCGCCGCCGTCGGTTCTTCTCCGGCGCCCCGGTGCACGGGTCGCTGCCGGACATCGCCTGGTTCACCCCGGCGGCCGCCCCGATGAGCGAGCAGGACTGGTCGGCGGGGTTCAACAAGTCGGTGGCGGTGTTCCTCAACGGCGCGGCGATCACCGAACCGAACATCCGCGGCGAGCGCATCGTCGACGACTCGTTCTACCTGCTGCTGAACGGACATGAGGGCCCGTTGGACTTCGTGCTGCCCGCCGAGGAGTACGGTCGGAATTGGGCGGTGGTATTGGACACCGCGAAACCGGAGGTGACCGGCCGGGCGACGTTGGCCGCAAGCGAGAAGGTGGGCATGCTCGACCGGTCGTTGCTGGTGCTGCGCCGGTGCTGACCATCCCAACCATCCCAACTGCCACCTACCGCCTGCAACTGACCGCAGAGTTCGGCTTCGCCGACGCCGGCGCGGTGCTCGATTACCTGGCCGCACTGGGCATCAGCCACCTGTACCTGTCCCCGGTGCTGGCGGCGGTACCCGGCTCCACGCATGGATACGACGTGGTCGACCACGACACGTTGTCCACCGAACTCGGCGGTGCCGAGGCGTTCCACGCGTTGGCCAAGGCGGCACGCGAGCGCGGCCTGGGCATCGTGGTGGACATCGTGCCCAATCACATGGCGGTGCCCACTCCGGAATCGCTTAACGCGCCACTGTGGTCGGTGCTGCGCGACGGCCCGGCCTCGCCGTATGCCAACTGGTTCGACGTGGACTGGACGGTGCCCGACCGGGCCATGCTGATGCCGTTCCTCGGTCGGCGCATCGGCGAGTGCCTGGACGCCGGGGACATCGTGCTGGACACCGCCGGGGACGAGCCGGTGGTGCGCTACTTCGACCACGTCGTGCCGGTGCGACCGGGCACCGAACACCTACCGTTGGAGCAGCTGCTCGACCGCCAGTGGTACCGCCTGGCCTACTGGCGGGTGGCCGACGAGGAACTGAACTATCGACGCTTCTTCGACATCGACACCCTGGCCGCGCTGCGGGTGGAGAACGCCGATGTGTTCGCCCAGTCGCACTACCTGATCGGCGCCCTGGTCCGCGAGGGCCACATCGCCGGGCTGCGGGTGGACCACCCGGACGGGCTGGCCGACCCGGTGGAATACCTGACGCGACTTCAGAACCTCACCGGGGGCTGCTGGGTGGTGGTGGAGAAGATCCTCACCGGAGCCGAACTGCTGCCCGACGATTGGCCGTGCGCGGGCACCACCGGCTACGACGCGTTGCGCCGGGTCGGTGGGCTGTTCGTGGACCCCGACGGCTTCGCGGAACTGGTCGAGTTGAACTCCCAATTCACCGGCGAGGACATCGAATTCACCGGCGTGGCCGCGGCGGCGAAGTGGCAGATCGTCACCACCAGCCTGTGGGCCGAGGTGGTCCGCCTGGGCGGGCTGGCCGCGGAGATCTGCCACGACAACCTGCGGTTGCGCGACCACACCCGCCGCGGTCTGGAGGAGGCGATCACCGAACTGTTGATCGGCTGCGAGGTGTACCGCACCTACGTGGTGCCCGGCCACCCCGCGCCGGACGGGGCGGTCGCCGTCCTCGACTCCGCCGCCGCGGTGGCGAAGTCCCGGCTGCCCGAGGAGCGTCACGACACCGTCGACCTGATCCGCGAGTTCGCGTTGTACGCCCCGCCGGGTGACCGGCGTCGGCACGAGTTCGTGGTGCGTTTCCAACAGACCTCCGGCCCGGTGATGGCCAAGGGCGTGGAGGACACCGCGTTCTACAGATGGTTCCCGCTCAGCTCGGCCAATGAGGTCGGCGGGGAACCCGACTCCCCCGTGGTGGACCCGGCGACGTTCCACTCCTACGCCGCTGCCATGTGCCGCTCCTGGCCGGCGGCGATGACCACGCTGTCCACCCACGACACCAAGCGCGGGGAGGACGTGCGGGCCCGACTGGCGGTGCTCGCCGAGCTACCCGAATCCTGGGCGCGCGCGGTCGAGGGTTGGCAGCGCGCCGCAGCGGGGTATCACAGCGCCGCCGGGCCGGACCCGGCCACCGAGTACCTGATTTGGCAGACTCTGGTCGGGGCCTGGCCGTTGGCCGCGGACCGGCTGGTGGAGTACCTGCACAAAGCGACCCGCGAGGCGAAGCTGCACACCTCGTGGACCGCGCCGGACATCGCATACGACGAGGCGGTAGAGCGGTTCGCCCGGGCCGTGCTGGACAATGCCCGACTGGTCGCCGACATCACGGAGTTCGTCGAGGAACTCGGGCCGGCCGCTCGCGTGGTGACGCTGAGTCAGAAGCTGGTGCAGCTCACCATGCCGGGGGTGCCGGACGTCTACCAGGGCACCGAGTTCGCCACGTTCACCCTGGTCGATCCGGACAACCGCCACCCGGTGGACTTCGCCGCCCGCCGGGCGCGGTTGGCCGCGCTGGACGAGGGCGAATCGCCGCGTGATCTCCACGACGAGAAACTGCTGGTCACCTCGCGGGCGCTGGCGGTGCGCAAGGACCACCCGGAGGCCTTCGCGGGCGACTACCGGGAACTGTCCGCAACGTCGCAGCACGCCTTCGGCTTCGTGCGCGGCACTGACGTGATCTCCGTGGTCACCCGACTGCCCCGCGGCCTGTTCGGGGCCGGCGGCTGGCGCGAGCACACCGTGGATCTGCCGTCCGGGGCGTGGCTGGACGTACTGACCAACCGTCAGTACGCCAGCGGCCCACACGCCGCTGCGAAACTCTTCGACCCGTATCCGGTGGCGCTGCTCGTGCGCGCCTAAAAGTCGACGACGTTCAGCAGTCGGATCGGCACGTCGTCCGGGTCGGTGGACATGTCGTAATCCCCCGTGGCGTCCTCGCGCAACGCCTCGCGCACCTGCGTCGGGGTGGCGCCGGGGTTCCCCGACCGGTACAGCGCTGCCGCCCCGGCCACGTAACCCGCGGCCTGCGAGGTGCCGGTGAGCGTCGCGTAGCCGCCGTTCAACCAGGTGGACCGGATGCACACGCCGGGCGCGAGGATGTCCACCACCGAGCCGTAGTTGGAGAAGGTGGCGAACTCGTCGTCCCCGCCCCCGTTGCATGCCGAGGGGGTGTCGGCCAGCCCGCCGGGTTTGCCGTCGTAGTCGGCGATGGCGCCCACGGTGATCACCTCTGGGTAGGAGGCGGGGCTGTAGCTCGAGGCGTCTGCGGCGTTGTTGCCCGCGGCCACGGTGTAGGTGACGCCGGCGGCGACGGAGGTGCAGATGGCCTGGTGCAACCCACCGTCCAGGCAATTGCCGTCGCCGGGGTCGATGCCGATCAGGCTCATGTTGGCCACGTCGATGGTCCCCGCGTGCGCGGTGACCCAGTCGATGCCGCAGGTCAGCGTGGCCAGGCTGCCGTCCCCGTTGGCGTCGAGCACCCGCACCGCCCAGACCCGGGCGCCGGGTGCCACCCCGACCACGCCGAAGTCGTTGTCCCGGGCGGCGGCGATGCCCGCGATGTGCGTGCCGTGCCCGCGTTCGTCGTCCCAGGACGTGGTGCCCGGCACGCAATCGGTGCCGCCGGCCACGTTCAGGTCGGGATGACCCGCCTCGATGCCGGTGTCCAGCACAGCGATGTCCGCGTCCACGCTGCCGTGCCCGTCGCCGGCCCTGGCCGAACTCTCCGGCGCATGCACCCGGGACACCCCGGTGGGGATCGATTGGCCGCTCGGCGCGGACACGCCCGGCGTGGGCCAGTCGCTGGTCTCCCGCACCACCCGGTCCTGCTCCACGCTGCGCACCCGCGGGTCGGCGGCCACCCGCCGGGCGAGGTCCGCGCTCATCCGGCCGGTGTACCCGCGCAGCGCCGCGTGCAGCACCTGCTGCACGTGCACCCCCCACCGGGCGTGCTGGGCGGCCACCCGATCGGGGTCACCGGAACGCAGCGTGACGATCCAGGAATTCGGAATGACCGCACCGGTGGCCATGCCGGCCAGGTGCATCTCGCCGTCCCGGGCCGCCACACCGTGCGCGGCCGGCGCCGCGCAGCACGCGGCGACGATCGCCGCCAGCGCGATGCCCGCCGCCCGGCGTCGCCCTCCCCCGAACTGCATCGAGCCAGTGTGGCCCGGGCCGGCGGTAGTGCCGTGCACGACACCGGGTTTGGACGGGGCCGAAATCTGTCACTGTCCCTGTGTGGAGCCATACGCGGTGTGGGCGCCGGACGCGTCGAACGTGGAATTGTTGCTGGGCGGGGCCCGAACGGGGGGGCGGCGGGATGCCGACGGCTGGTGGCGGACCGCACAGCAGCCGATGGCCGGGCAGGACTACGGCTGGCTGGTGGACGGTGAGGGGCCGTTCCCGGACCCGCGCTCGGCGTGGCAACCCAACGGGGTGCACGAATTGTCCCGGTGCTACGACCACGACGCGTTCGGGTGGACCGACGCGGCCTGGCGGGGTCGGGCCCTGCCCGGCGCGGTGACCTACGAGCTGCATATCGGCACCTTCACCCCGGCCGGCACCTTCGACGCCGCCATCGAGCGACTGGATCACCTCGTCGAACTCGGCGTGGACCTGGTCGAGGTGATGCCGGTGGCGGCCTTCCCCGGCGTGCACGGCTGGGGATACGACGGCGTCGCGCTGTTCGCCGTCCATCAGCCCTACGGCGGCCCGAACGGCTTCAAGCGCTTCGTGGACGCCTGCCACGCGCGTGGCCTGGGCGTGCTGCTGGACGTGGTGCACAACCACCTCGGGCCGTCCGGCAACTACCTGCCACGCTTCGGCCCCTACTTCACCGACAGCCATCACACGCCGTGGGGATCGGCGGTGAACCTGGACGACGCCGGGTCCGATGAGGTCCGCCGCTACCTGATCGACAACGCCTGCGGCTGGCTGCGCGACTTCCACCTGGACGGGCTGCGAATGGACGCCGTGCACGCGCTGCACGACACCCGGGCAGTGCACTATCTCGCGGAACTGTCCGAGGCGGTGGACGCGCTGGCCACCGCGGTGGGCCGGCCGCTGGCGCTGATCGCCGAGTCCGATCGCAACGACCCGTTGACGGTGACCCCGCGCGCGGCCGGCGGGCTTGGCCTGACCGCGTCCTGGGACGACGACGTGCATCACGCTCTGCACGCGTTGTTGAGCGGAGAGCGGCAGGGCTACTACGTCGACTTCGGCTCCCTGGACTGCCTGGGCCACGTGCTGACCTCGGTGTTCTGGCACGACGGTCGGTACTCGCCGTTCCGCGGTCGCGGTCACGGCGCGCCGGTGGACCGGGTGCACACGCCCGGGCATCGATACGTGGTCGCCCTGCAGAACCACGACCAGGTCGGCAACCGCGCGGTGGGCGACCGGCTGAGCGCCTCGGTGTCGCAGGGTCGGTTGCGGATCGGGGCCGCGCTGTTGCTGACCGGGCCGTTCAGCCCGCTGCTGTTCATGGGTGAGGAGTGGGCGGCGGACACGCCGTGGCAGTACTTCACCGATCACACCGAACCGGAGTTGGCCGCCGCGGTACGCGACGGGCGACGCCAGGAGTTCGCGGGGCACGGCTGGAGCGCCGAGCAGGTGCCCGACCCGCAGGATCCGGCCACCGTGGCCGCCTCCCGGCTGGACTGGGCGGAGCCGGCCAAGGAGCCGCACGCCGGGATGCTGGCCTGGTACCGCGCATTGCTGACGCTGCGTCGGAAACGCCCAGAGCTGACCGACCCACGACTGGATCGGGTCGCGGTGTCCTTCGATGCCGATGCGAAGTGGTTCGTGCTGCACCGCGGCGGGTTGCGGGTGGTGGTGAACCTCGCCGAGCACCCGCAGATCGTCCCCCCGGCCGGTACGGTGCGGGCGGTGCTGTTGACTTCCTCCGAGCCCCAACCCGAGGCGTCCGCCGCGGGCCTGCGCCTGGCCGCGGAATCCGTGGCCATCGTCGAGGTGGACTGAGTGCGTCGATTAGCACCGGACGGCGGGGAGTTGGATCGCGCCGCGTTGGCCCGGGCCTACGCCTATCCCGCGGATCCGCCGCGCGGGTGGTGGCTCCGGGTCAACATGGTGGCCACCGTGGACGGCGCCGGGGTGGCCGCCAACGGGTTGACCCGGGGCATCTCCTCCGACGCCGACCGGGATCTGTTCGCGCTGATGCGGGCACTGTGCGACGTGGTCATCGTCGGGACATCCACCGCGAACAACGAACGGTACGGGCCGGTGAAGGTGCGGCAGACCGACACCGGATTACGCACCGCGGCCGGCCAGGAGCCCATCCCCCCGATTGCCCTGGTGTCCAACCGACTGGATCTCGACCCGGACGCCCCGCTGTTCCGCGCGGCCACGGCCCGCACCATGGTGTTCACCACCGCATCTGCCCCGGCCGAGCGGCGGCAGGCGCTGGCCGAGGTGGCCGAGGTGATCGTGGCCGGGGACAGCATCGTGGACCCGAAGAACGTGGTCACGGCGCTGGCCGACCGGGGCTACCGCCGCATGCTCTGCGAGGGCGGGCCGCGCTGGCTGGCGGCGCTGCTCACCGCCGGGATGCTCGACGAGCTGTGCCTGACCGTGAGCGCGACATTGCTTGGCGGGGAGGGGTCCCGCATCGTGCGCGGCGGGGTGCTCGACGCTCCGCTGGAGCTGGCCGGGCTGCTGTCCGACGGCTCCGATCTCTACCTGCGCTATCGGCGAGCTTGCGAGCGATAATCTGCACCGCCTCGTCGCCGCGCCGTCCTGACGCCGCGTCAGGGCCGACCGCGGAACACGTCGGCCAGGTCGAAGGACACGGGCTCCTCGAGCTGTTCGTAGGTGCAGCTGCGCGGGTCGCGGTCGGTTCGCCACCGCACGAACTGCGCGGTGTGCCGGAACCGGACGCCTTCCATGTGGTCGTAGCGCACCTCGACCACCAGTTCCGGACGCAACGGGATGAACGACAGGTCCTTACCCGCGGCCCACCGGCTGCCCTCGGCCTCTCGCGGGGTGCGGGCGCCCGCCTCCTGCTCGGCCCACGCCCACGGATGGCCCTCGAACTCGGTGATGTAGGACTGCATCTGGGTGAACAGCTCCTTGCGCCGCGCCAGCGGGAACGCACCGATCACCCCGACGCTGACCAGCTTGTCCTCCGCGTACAGGCCGAGCAGCAACGAGCCGATGGCGTCCGGCCCCGACTTGTGCACGCGGTAGCCGGCCACCACGCAGTCCGCGGTGCGCTCGTGCTTGATCTTGAACATGGTGCGCTTGTCCGGCTCGTAGCTGCCCGCCAGCGGCTTGGCCATCACGCCGTCCAGCCCGGCGCCCTCGAACTGGTGGAACCAGCGTTCCGCTTCCTCGACGTCGTCGGTGGTCGGCGTCAGGTGAAGTGGGGCGGGCACCCCGGCCAATGTCTCCGCCAACATGGCGCGGCGCTCCCCATACGGACGGCGCGTCAGATCCTCATCGCCCAGGGCGAGCAGGTCGAAGGCGACGAACCGCGCCGGGGTGGTCTCGGCGAGCATCTTGACCCGACTGGCGGCGGGGTGGATGCGCTGCTGCAGCGCCTCGAAGTCCAACCGCACGCCGGCCGGGTCGGGCAGCACGATCTCCCCGTCGATCACGCAGCGCTCCGGCAGCAACTCGGTGAAGGCCGCGACGAGCTCCGGAAAGTACCGGTTCATCGGCTTGGTATTGCGGCTGCCGATCTCGATGTCGGCGCCGTCGGCGAAGATCACCGCGCGGAAGCCGTCGAACTTGGGTTCGTAGCCGTAATCCCCGACCGGGATGGTCGGCACCGACTTGGCGAGCATCGGCAACACCGGGGGCATCACGGGCAGCTTCATGCGCCCATCCTGCCGCGCCGGCGAAGACGACAAAGATTCGGGATTTGGCAAGAGGTTAGGCCTGGCAATGGAAAGGTCGGGCCACACCCGGCGATCTGCACCGAATCAATCGCCCGTAGCAGACATACTGGGCGTTGCTTCGGGGAGCGGGAGGGGCACGCGCGTGCACAGAACGACGTGGAAGTTGGGCGTGGCCGGATTGGCGGCAATCACCGCGGCCGCGATGCTGCCGGGCGGACACGCCCGGGCGGTCGCCCCGCACCACGGCCCGGTCACCGACTACGTCGTGCTCTACCGCGACACCGCGCACGCCAAGGCCGCCCGTTCGGCGATCAAGGCGGCCGGCGGGACGATCGTCGAGGAGAACAAGGCGATCGGCACCGCGTTGGTGCGCACCAAGAACGTCGACTTCACCACCGCGGTGCGCCGCAGCGGCGCCGTCTTCGGCGCGGCCCACAACCGTCCCGTCGGCCACGTCGACCCGCCGACCTCCGAGCGGCAGCTCGTCGAGCGGCTGTCCCCCGCCGACCGCGCCGCGGCGTTGCGCCGCGTCGAGAGCGGTCAGCTGAAGCTGAACACCCACCGGGCCGTCGCGGCCCGGCCGAGCGTGGGCGAGCCGAAGGCGGTCAGCCCGGACCCGCTGGCCACCCGGCAGTGGGACATGGCCATGATCGGCGCCACCGCCTCCCAGTCCTACGCCGACGATCCCGGTGACCCGCGGGTCAAGGTCGGCGTGATCGACACCGGCATCGACGGCTCGCACCCGGACATCGCGCCGAACTTCGACGCCGCCGACTCGCGCAACTTCACCACCGACATGCCCGACGCCGACGGCCCGTGCGAGGTGGCGAGCTGCAAGGACCCGGTGGACGTCGACGACAACGGCCACGGCACCCATGTCGCGTCCACCATCGCCTCGCCGCTGAACGGGTTGGGCATCGCCGGAGTGGCGCCGGGCGTCACGCTGGTGAACGTCCGGGCCGGGCAGGACTCCGGGTTCTTCTTCCTGCAGCCGGTCGTCGATGCGCTGACCTACGCGGGTGACGCCGGACTGAACGTGGTCAACATGAGCTTCTTCGTCGATCCGTGGGTCTACAACTGCCCGAACAACCCGAAGGACGACACGTCAGCGCAGAACGAGCAGCGCACAGTGATCGCCGCGGTGCAGAAGGCCGTGAACTACGCGCATGACAAGGGCGTCACCACGATCGCCTCGTTGGGCAACGACGGGGTGGACCTCGGTACGGTCAAGGCGGACAGCGCCAGCCCGGACTACCCGGCGGGCAAGGCCTACCCGCGCACGCTGACCACGGACTGCCTGACAGTGCCCGCCGAATCCGACGAGGTGCTGTCCATCAGCTCGCTGGGCCCGAGCGGCCGGTTGGCGTACTACTCCAACTACGGCAGCTCACAGGCCGACTTCGCGGCCCCCGGCGGCGACGCGTTCGACACCCCGGACCACAAGGTCGACCCGACCGCGCAGATCCTCGCCGCCTACCCCGAGCACATCGGCCGGGCCAACGGCGACATCGACGCCTCCGGCAACCCGACGAGTCCGTTCGTGGTGAAGGACTGCAACGGCAACGTGTGCGGGTACTACCAGTACCTGCAGGGCACCTCGATGGCCGCTCCGCATGCCACCGGCGTGGCCGCGCTGGCGATCAGCCGATTGGGCACCCCGAACGGCGACACCATCCACATGTCCCAGCGACTGGTCGAGTACGCGATGTCCGTCGGCGCCGACCATCGCGACTGCCCGGATCCGTCCGTGTACCCGTACACCGTGGACGGGGCCGACGGGTCGAAGTCGTTCACCCACAAGTGCGAACAGCAACTGACCACCAATGGTTTCTACGGCCAGGGCGTTGTCTCCGCCTCCGGCGTGGCCGCACTGCCCAGCCTGACCGGGCTGGCCGGTCCGGCGCCGGCCCGACCGCAACGCCCGGTCCCGGCCCCTGCGCCCGCGCCGTCCGTCCCGCCGACCCCGACCCCGTCGACTCCGTCGACCCCGCCGACGGACACGCCGCCCACTGGCACGCCGCCCACTGGCACCGCGCCGACCCCGGCCGCACCCCCGATGGATACTCCGCCGACTCCCGCCGCACCCTCGACGGACACACCTCCGCCCCCGGCCGGGGACACTTCGCCGACGCCGGACAACCCGGCCGGCCCACCCGGCGACAGCCCGCCCGCGGGTGAGACGCCGCCGACGGCCGACGCCGACCCGAGCGACGGCACCGTCCCGCCACCGGGCAACCCCGCCGGCTTGCTTTAGCTGGCATATTCGAGGGTTGTGCGGCTCTAACCCGGGCAGGTTCGGAAAGAACGAATCCAACCGGGAGGAGTCAGCATATGAAGGCGCTACGGCGAGGCACCGTGGCCCCCGCAGTTTCGGCAGCAATTCTGAGCGTGGGTTTGGCCGCGTGTGGTGCCACCGACCAGGCCGGCAGCAACTTTGATCACAGCAGTCACGCCAATCACTCAAACCAGCCGAGTGTCCGGAATGATCCGGGACCGATGCCGACCACCGAACCAGCACCACCGACCCCGGTGCCATCACCGCCCAGCGTGCCACTGCCGCCGTTCCCGGCGCCGGGGCCGACCACGCCCGCGCCCGCGCCATGACCTGATCGGAGCATCCCGGGAATGATCCCGACGCCCTACGGGCAGGTTTCGGGTGACACGGAGGTGCGACCATGAAAGCGGCTCAGCGACACGGCTTGGCCCCGGCACTGGCGGCAGCAATCCTCGGTCTCTGTCTGGCCGGCTGTGGATCTCATCACGACAACGGTCCGAATCTGCACGGAGCCGGTTCGCCGCAGGACAACCCGTCACCTGCCCCGGCCATCGACTCCGGCAATCACGCCGGAACGACCACGTCTGGGACGGCCGGCCCGACCACCACCGGTAACTCGACCAGCACCCGGGCGACGCCGGGCTCCAACGGGTTCCTCCCGCAGGACTCGGGCGGCGGTCTGGGCAGCGTTCTCGGGACCACCCCACGGCCCTGACCGATCCAGGTCGGGCTATTCCTGCTTGCGCGCCCGGCTGGGTTGCACCCGGCGCGGCTCCCCGGCCATCTTCGGGTACTCCGGCGGGTAGGGCATGTCCTCCAGCCCGCGCTGCTCGTCGCGCTCGTACCACTCCAGCAGTGGCGCCAGATCGTGCTCGACATTGTCAATCGCGGCATGGACGTCACCGAGTTCGGCGAACCGCGCGGGCACAGTGCGCACGGTGAACTGCCCGGGCGTCACATCGGGCAGCTCATCCCAGTGCAGTGGCGTGGACACCGTGGCGGTCGGGGTCGGGCGAATGCTGTACGCACTGGCGATCGTCCTGTCTCTGGCGTTCTGGTTGTAGTCCACGAACACCGTCTCGCCGCGTTCTTCCTTCCACCACTTGGTCGTCACCCGACCCGGCAAGCGCCGTTCCAGCTCGCGGCCGAAGGCGATGGCCGCGTGTCGCATGTCGGTGAATGTCCAACGCGGCGCGATGCGGACGTAGATGTGCACCCCGCGCCCACCGGACGTCTTCGGGAAGCCGACCCAGCCCAGTTCGTCGAGCACCGTGCGGGCGCAGGCCGCGACTTCGACGGCGTCGGTGAAATCGGTGCCCGGTTGCGGGTCGAGGTCGATGCGCAACTCGTCGGGGTGGTCGACGTCGAAGCGGCGCACCGGCCACGGGTGGTGGGTGATGGTGCCGAGGTTGGCGGTGTAGGCGATGGTCGCCAGTTCGGTCGGGCAGATCTCGTCCGCGGTCCGTCCGGACGGGAAGGCAATCTCCGCGGTGACGACCCACTCCGGAGCACCCTTGGGGACCCGCTTCTGGTAGAACGCATCCGCCCCGCGAGGGTCGGCGCGGGTGGCCTTCTTCGCACCCTCGAACACCCCGCCCGGCCATCGTTCCAGGGTGGTGGGTCGATCCTGCAGCGCGCGCAGGATGCCGTCTCCCACCGAGAGGTAGTACTCGACCATCTCCCGCTTGGTGATACCCACCTCGGGGAAGTAGATCTTCTCCGGGTTCGACACCCGCACCAGCCGGGGCCCGACCTCGAGTTCGATGTGCTCGGTTGCCATGAATCGAGCATGTCATCCGCCCGTAAGCGGCCCGCTGGGCATTACTGAGGACCTCGGTGAGTTAATACGGTCATGGAAACCTCTTACCCCGTGCAGAAGACCGAGGACGAGTGGCGCGAGCAGCTCAGTCCGGAGGAGTACCACGTGCTCCGCGAGGCCGGCACCGAGCGGCCCTGGTCCGGGGAGTACGTGGACACCGATACCGTCGGCGTTTACAGCTGTCGCGCCTGCGGCGCCGAGCTGTTCCGCTCGGAGACCAAGTTCGACGCCCATTGCGGCTGGCCGTCGTTCTACGACCCGGCCGACTCCCACGCCCTTGAACAACGGACCGACAACGCCCACGGGATGCTGCGCATCGAGGTGCTCTGCCGCAAGTGCGGCAGCCACCTCGGCCACGCGTTCAACGACGCGCCCGAATATCCCACCGGGCGTCGCTACTGCATCAACTCGCTGTCCATCCGGCACGAGCCGAAGGACTGACCACGGGCTGGGTGCGCGTCAACCGGCGCGTACCCGGTTCGTCGGGCTGATCGACACAACGTCGGCACGCCGTCGGGCAGGACCGGAGCCGCGTCATTCCGCGGCGCCGTTGCGGAAAGTCACCGGCATCCCGGCCGATAGCCCGCTGGTGCTTGGCTCCGATGGGCGAGTCGCAACGCGGGCGACATGATTGTGCGCCTTCTGGAACATGCTCTCATTCCGGATTCAACCGATCGGGAATGAGCGGCCGATCTACTCACCGTCATGCCCGAGACCGTCATCCACACCGTCTGGGCCGATGGAACGGCTCTGCGACGCTACTCCCCCTCCCTGGTTGTTGAGGAGTTCCTCGACTCCGGCCAGGCGCACACCGGGGCGACGACCGAATGAGCGGCCCGCTTGACGGCCTGCACTGGTCGGTCGCGATCATCGGCGGCGGCCAGGCCGGCCTGGCCATGAGCGCCTGCCTGACCGAGCGCGGCATCGATCACGTGGTGCTGGAGAAGCACCGCATCGCGCACGAGTGGCGCTCGCGGCGCTGGGACAGCTTCTGCCTGGTCACCCCGAACTGGCAGTGCCTGCTGCCCGGGTTCTCTTACCAGGGAGCCGATCCGGACGGTTTCATGCTCCGCGACGAGATCGTCGCCTACCTGGAGTCCTACGCCGAGAAGCTCGGCGTGCCGCTGTGCGAGGGCGTCGAGGCGAACCGCCTGCGCCGGCAAGACCACGGATTCGAACTACGCACCACGGCGGGCACGCTGACGGCGGGTCAGGTCGTGTTGGCCACGGGGCCCTACCAGGTGCCGCGCACCCCGCGGGTCGTCGAGCGTTTGCCCGAGCACGTCGTCTCCGTTCACTCCTCCGGCTATCGCAACCCCGAGTCCCTGCCGCCGGGCGCGGTGCTGGTGGTCGGCACCGGCCAGTCCGGCTGCCAGATCGCCGAGGACCTGCACCTGGCCGGTCGCGAGGTCCACCTGGCCACCGGCAGCGCGCCGCGGGTGGCCCGCCGCTACCGCGGCCGCGACGTGGTGGCCTGGCTGGAGGACATGGGCTACTACCGCAAGACCATCGAGGACTTCGAGGACGCCGACGCGGTCCGCTTCCGGGTCAACCACTACGTGACCGGCCGCGACGGCGGCCGCGACATCGACCTGCGCGCCTTCGCCCGCGACGGCATGCGGCTCTACGGCCGACTGCTCGGCATCAGCAACGGTTACGTCAGCTTCGGCACCGACCTGGCGGCCAACCTCGACCACGCCGACGCGGTCAGCGAATCCATCAAGGACTCAGTCGACGCCTACATCGCCGCCGCCGGCATCAACGCCCCGACCGAGGCCCGGTACACCCCGGTGTGGGAACCCACCGAGGTCGACACCCGACTGGACCTGTCTACGATCGGCACGGTCGTGTGGAGCACCGGGTTCGGTCGCGATCACCGCTGGATCGAGGTGCCCGTCTTCGACGGCCGCGGCTACCCGACCCAGACCCGCGGCGTCACCGCCTGCCCCGGCCTGTACTTCCTCGGCCTGCCCTGGCAGTGGACGTGGGGGTCCGGCCGGTTCTGCGGGGTGGGCGCGGACGCCGAGCACCTGGCCGCTCGTATCGAGGAACTGCACCGCGGCGGCCACGGCGCGGAGGTGCGCTGGCTGACCGGCGCACCGGTCGAGGCCGGAGCGCGCTTCGTGGACAGCGCCCGCGACGAGGACTGGGTCGCCCCGCGGACGGTGGCCTGACATGACCTCCGCCATCGGCGCGCCCTGGCACGGGCTGCGCGACGCACACCGCCACCTCGGCGTGCTGCCCGCCTTCCCGTTCTACGGTGGGCCGCCCGTCAACCCGGACACCACGGCGCGGGCCACCGTCGCCGAACTGCTCGCCGACCTCGACACCGAGGGCGTGGAGCGCGCGCTGGTCATCCCCAACTACGGGGTGCCGGTCCCCGAGTTGTCGTTCTCGTTCAACGAATTGGTCGTCGAGGCCGCCGCCAAGGACGACCGGGTGCGCGCGGCGCTGTGGGTCTCACCCAAAGCGACGGACGCCGCACTCACCGCGGGCGCGCTGGCGCTGGCCGACGAACCGGGCGTGCGGGCGCTGAAGATCAGCTTCCTGCTGGGCGGGGGCGCCGACGACGAGGACACCCGGCCGGGGCTGGACACCATCTTCGCCGCGGCTCGCGAGCACGGCCTGGTGGTGCACGTGCACACCTCGCCGGGGGCGGCCTCAGACATCGACAAGGTCGGCCTGTTGGTGGAGCGCTACGCCGACGACGTGGACCTGCACCTGGTGCACTTCGGCGGGGGGATGAGCGGGCACATCAAGCTGATCGGCTCGCGCTTCTTCGACTGGATCGCCGCCGGGAAGCGCGTCTACACCGACCTGTCCTGGGCGATCGGCTTCGCGCCGCGCTGGCTGGCCGCCGAGATCGACCGCCGCGGGATCGGCGCCGACCGGGTGCTGTTCGCCAGCGACCAACCCTGGGGCGATCTGCCCGGCGAGTACGCCCGCATGCGCGCCGCGGTCGCCGACGGCGAACTCGCCACCGCTGTGTTCCGCGACAACTTCGACCGTCTGTATGTCTGAACCTCCATCAGATCCGAATCCGAGCGAGAGAGGTACCCCCATGACCCTGACCGACACCGAAAAGATCAGCCTCGACGAGATCCCGCACCCGTCACTGCAAGAGGGCTCCAGCATTTATGGCAGCACCAAGGTGTTCCCCGACTACCAGGCGGAGAACGGCGAGACCTACTTCACCCTGGTGCACGGCATCGCGCACGAGTCCTCGGTGAGCTTCGTCGCGATCCTGCAGGCCACCCGCGCGCAGCGGAAGGGCTTTGAATCGGCCATCTATTTCTACGGCCCCGGCTCGTTGAACTGCCTGGCCACCCGCGGCTTCCCCACCACCGGCAATTCCGCCTTCCCCGGTGAGCACAACATCAACGACTCCTTGAAGACCTTCATCTCGGAGGGCGGCAAGGTCTACTGCTGCCGGTTCGGCCTGTCGTTGCACGGGGCGCGGGAGGAGGACCTGCTCGAGGGCGTCATCCCGACGCACCCGCTCGACGTGCAGGACGCGCTCATTCATTACGCCCGCAAGGGCGCGATCATCAATTCCACCTACATGTTCTGACGGGGATTCAGTCGTGAGCGTTGGCACCGCCGATACCGTGAACACCCGAGTGCGCCTGGCGGTTCTCGGGGTGGACGTCGATGTCCCCGTCACCCGCGCCAAGGGCGCCGGCCCGAGCGACGACGGGCACGTCACCATCGACGGTGCCAACGCCGCGCTCCCCCGCAACCCCGACTCGCCGTTCGTGGTCCGCGACGGCCGGGTGCTGGAACGCACCGGCCGCAGCCTGCTCGACACGGGGTTGCGCCTGGAGCCCGTGCGCAGGCCGAAGTTCTACGACCTGGCTACCGCGGACGGCATCCCGTACCACCAGATCGCCCTGCTGCACGGCCGCGACGTGCTCGCCACCACCGTGGTACAGACGTGCATCCGCTATGCGGAGGACCAGCGTTGCCGGTTCTGCGCCATCGAGGAATCGCTGAAGGCCGGCAGCACCGTCGCCGCCAAGACCCCGGCGCAACTGGCCGAGGTGGCCAAGGCCGCGGTACGGCTGGACGGCATCCGACAGATGGTGATGACCACCGGCACCACCACCGGTCCCGACCGCGGCGCCCGCAATCTGGTGCGGTGCGTGCGGGCGGTGCTGAACGCCGTGCCGGGCCTGCCGATCCAGGTGCAGATCGAACCGCCCGGCGACCTCGCCGTACTCACCGACCTGCACCGGGCCGGCGCCACCTCGATCGGCATCCACGTCGAGTCGCTCGACGAGAACGCGCGACTGCGTTGGATGCCCGGCAAGGGTTCGGTCCCGATGGCCGAGTACGAGGCCGCGTGGGACGAAGCGGTGCGGGTCTTCGGCCGCAACCGGGTCTCCACCTACCTGCTGGTCGGGCTGGGTGAGGACCCCGACGAACTGATCACGGGCGCCGCTGGGCTGATCGACCGCGGGGTTTACCCGTTCGTGGTGCCGATGCGGCCGATGGTCGGCACGCTGGCCCACGCCGACGGAGCCCGGCCGGCCCCTGCTGAGGTCGTGCACCGGGTGACCACCGAGGTCGCTCGCCTGTTGCGCGCCGCAGGCATGACCGGCGCCGAGCAGGGCGCCGGGTGCGCGGCCTGTGGCGCGTGCTCCGCACTGTCCGCCGCGGGAGGCTGAGGATGTATCAGATCGCTTACCGTCCAGCGCCCGCAACCGCGGACAGCCTGCTCGCCGGGGTCCGCCGGCTGTCCGTGGTGCCCGCGCCGCCCTGGTCGGTGGAGCCCGCGGACCTGCGCGCACTGCACGTCTACCGCAAGCTGCGCCGGGCCGTGTTCGTCGAGCAGCAGGGACTGTTCGCCGACGACGACCTCGACGCGATCGACGCCGACCCGTGCACCGTGGTGCTCGTGGCCCGGCACGCCGACGGCGCGATCCTCGGCGGGGTGCGACTGTCCCCGGCGACCGAGCCCGACGTCGGCTGGTGGCACGGCGGGCGCCTGGTGGTGCAGCGCGGTGCCCCCCTCGGTATCGGCGCGGAACTGGTGCGCGCGGCCTGCCGGCACGCCGTGGCCGCCGGCGCGCTGCGCTTCGAGGCCGACGTGCAGGCCGCCAATGAGACGTTCTTCGTCCGGCTGGGCTGGGTGCGGACCGACCAGGTCTCGCCGCGGCCGGGCCATCTGCGTATGCGCTTCCCGATCGACCGGGTTGCGGTGCTGGTCGCGGCCACCAAGGCGCCGCTGGGCGACCTGTTGCGTGTCGACGCCCCCGGCGGCGCTGGTTTCGTCGGCGACGACGGCGCCCCGGTGCCCGACAGCGACCTGATCGCCGCCTGCGACGCCATCCTGCCCGCGATGGTGGAGCGCGACCCGGAGTGGGCCGGCTGGTGTTCGGTGTTGGTCAACGTCAACGACCTGGCCGCGATGGGCGCCTCCCCCGTCGGCCTGCTCGATGCCGTCGGCGCCAAGGACGCGGCCGCCGCAGCGCGAGTCCTGGCCGGGCTGCGCGCGGCCGCGGCCCGTTACGGCGTACCGATCCTCGGCGGGCACACCACGCTCGGGGTTGCCGCCTCCCTGGCGGTGACCGCGCTGGGCCGGACGTCCGATCCGGTGCCCGGCGGCGGCGGCCGACCGGGGCACATCGTGCGCCTGACCGTGGACATCGCGGGTGGTTGGCGGCCGGGTTACGGCCACCGTCAGTGGGACTCCACCAGTACGCGGAACGCCGCGGAGCTGCGCACCATGATCGCCTCGGTGGCCGCCGCCCGACCCGCCGCGGCCAAGGACGTGTCCATGGCCGGTGTGGTCGGCACGCTGGGCATGCTCGCCGAGTCCGGCGGCTGCGCCGCCGTGCTGGACGTCGCCGCGGTGCCACGACCGGCCGCGGCCGCGGTCGGCGACTGGCTGACCTGCTTCCCCGGCTTCGGCATGCTTACCGCCGAAATGCCGGGCTACCCCGCGCCGAACGCGGGCCCGGCGCAATCCGCCGTGTGCGGGGAGCTGACGCAGGGTCACGGTGTATCGCTGCGCTGGCCCGACGGGCAACTGACTACCGCCGTCGACGGTACGGTGACCGGCCTGGGCCCGGCGGGAGACCCCAAATGACCCCGATCACGCTGGCGGCCGCGTCGGCGAACTTCGGTCGCGACCTGGACGCCTGCTTCCGTCGCATCGAGGACATCGTCGCGGAGGCGCGCGAGCGGGGGGTACAGCTGCTCGCGCTGCCCGAGGCGGCGCTGGGTGGTTACCTCGAGGCCCTCGACGGGCAACAAGCACTCCCGCCCGCCTTCGCGGTGGAGGCCCCCGAGATCCGTCGGGTGGCAGAGCTGGCCGGCGACATGGTGATCACCATCGGGTTCTGTGAACAGGATGGCGAACGGCGGTACAACAGCGCGGTGGCGGTCAGTGGCGGGGCGGTACTCGGCCTGCACCGCAAGGTGCACCAGCCGCTGCGCGAGGACGCCGCGTACGCCGCCGGTGAGGGCTTCGCCGCGTTCGACACCCCGGTCGGGCGGATCGGAATGCTGATCTGTTACGACAAGGCGTTCCCGGAGGCGGCCCGCACCCTGGCGTTGGACGGCGCACGGATCGTGGTGTGCATGTCCGCCTGGCCCGGGTCCAGCACGAACCCGGCACCGGATCTCGCGCAGGATCGGTGGAAGAGGCGCTTCGATCTGTTCGACACGGCGAGGGCGTTGGAGAACCAGATCGTGTGGGTGTCGGCGAATCAGAGCGGCGAGTTCGGTTCGCTGCGTTTCGTGGGCAGCTCCAAGGTGGTGGATCCGGGTGGGGAGATCCTCGCCGACACCGGCCTCGGCCCGGGGCTGGCGGTGAGCACCCTGGACGTGCCCGCCACTCTGGAGGCAGCCCGCCGGCACATGGGTCATCTGCGCGACCGGCGCCCGGAGGCTTATCGCGCGGTGGCGCCCGTGGTCGCCGGCGACGTCGCGCCACCGGCGTGGGTTTGATCGGGATTGCCGCCGTTTCGGCCGCCTTCGGCCGGGACGTGGATGGCGCCCTGGCCCGCATCGGTACCTTGATCGAGCACGCCCGGGGCGGCGGCGCGCAGGTCGTGGTGTTGCCGGACGCCGCCCTCGGCGGTTATCTGGCCGACCTGCGCCACCCCGACCCGGCCACCCTCCCCCCGGCGCTGGAACCCGACCACCCGGCCATGAAGCGGGCCGCAGAACTCGCCGGGGACACCGTGGTGTGCATCGGGTATTGCGAGGCCGCGGGCGACCTGCGGTACAACGCCGCGGTCTGCCTGCACGGCGACGGCGTTCTCGGCCACCACCGCAAGGTGCACCTGCCCGTCGGCGAGGGCTCCGTCTACACCGCCGGTGCGGGGTTCACCGCGTTCGACACCCCCGTCGGGCGGATGGGCATGCTCATCGACTACGACAAGACCTTCCCGGAGTCCGCGCGGGCGTTGGCCCTGGACGGGGCGCAGTTGATCGCCTGCCTGTGCGCCTGGCCGACCAGTATCACCAACCGCGCACCACGGATGTCGGACGACCGGCAGTCCCGACTGTTCGATCTTTACGACCGCGCCCGGGCCGCGGAGAACCAAGTCGTCCTGGCCTCCTCGAATCAGACCGGATCGCTGGGCGGCATGCGCTTCCTCGGTCAGGCGAAGGTGGTCAACCCGGCCGGTGAGATCGTTGCGCGCACCTGGGCCAAGGCCGGCATCGCGTTGGCGCGGGTGGACGTCGCCGCCGAGGTTTCCCAGGCCCGCCGAGTGCTGCACCACCTCGAGGAACGTTGCCCGGACAGTTACGGAAAGCTGTTGTGACTGACCACCAGATCGGCCGGGCTGCGCAGCTGTCCATCGCCCTGCTCACCTACTCCACCCGACCCCGGGGTGGGGTCGTGCACACGTTGGCGTTGGCCGAGGCGTTGGCCGCGGCCGGGCAGGACGTCACGGTGTGGAGCCTGGCCCGCGGCGGGGACGGCGCGTTCTTCCGGCCGGTGGATCCGCGCGTGCGGGTGCGTCTGGTGCCCGTCGCGGACATCGACGGCGAAGCGCTGGGCCCGCGGGTGCGCCGCTCCATCGACGCGCTGGCGGCGGCCTTCGACGGTCGCGACTACGACGTGGTGCACGCCCAGGACTGCATCACCGCGAACGCGGCCGGCCCGTGCATCCGCACCGTGCATCACCTGGACACGTTCACCACACCGGAACTGGCGGCCTGCCACGAACACGCGATCGTCGCACCGCACACGCACATCTGTGTCTCCGCGGCGGTGGCCGCCGAGCTGGCGGCCGGATGGGGGCTGCGCGCCACGGTGATCCTCAACGGCGTGGACACCGAACGATTCGCCCGCGCGGCCGCGCCGGGCCCGGTGGCGGTGGCCGGCCGGGACGGTTGGCGGCGCCGGTTCGGGCGTTACGTGCTCAGCGTGGGCGGCATCGAACCGCGTAAGGGATCCATCGAGTTGCTGGAAGCCATGGCCGGGCTGCGCGACCGGGGGGCGCACGTGCCACTGGTGATTGCCGGCGGGGAGACGCTGTTCGACTATCGCGACTACCGCACAGAGTGGGAACGCACCGCCGCGCGCCTGGCGCTGGATCCGGTCGTGCTGGGGCCGGTGCCGCACGCCGAGCTACCCGGCCTGATGGCGGCCGCCGCGGTGTTCGCGTTCCCGTCCACCAGGGAGGGCTTCGGGCTGGCCGCCATGGAAGCCTTGGCCGCCGGTGTCCCCGTGGTGGCCGCCGACCTTCCGGTGCTGCGCGAGGTCTTCGGCGACTCGGTGCACCTGGCGGCCGACCCCGCCGCGTTCGCCGCCGGGCTGCACGAGGCATTGTTCAGCCCCGACCCGGCCCGTGCGGCCGCCGGTCGAGCCCTGGCGGCCCGGCATCGGTGGTCCGACGCGGCCGAGGCACATCTCACGGTGTATCGAGCCCGGGCCGCGCACATTGCCTGACGGTCGTCAGACCCGCCGGAACGCCGTCCAGGTGAACGGTTGGACGGCGCCTGACGACGTGGGGGTGCGAGACGTGCGCCTGCGAGACCAACGACCACACTGGGGTCCCAGCTCAGGGGCCAGGGCGCCCCGCTCGCATTCCGACAACACGTCAAATCCGACACGCTCTCATTACCGGGCAGCCAACCCACCCCCCTCTACGCTCGTACGGTCCAAGGGGGGACGATATGCAGCCGATGTCTGTTCCGGGGATGGTGACCAGGACGGCGCTGGTGAGCGCCGCCGTGGGTTCGGTGTTGATCCTTCGCCCCGCCGCACTACCCGCCGCCGGGGACAGCGTCCCGCCGGCCGACAACAACAACCCGGTGATGGTGTCGATCTCCGCGCCGACGCAGGTGCAACCCAAGGACACCGCGTCGGTCGGCACCGCCGTGCACATGGTGCAGGACGGCGCGCCGGTCGACGGCGTAACCATCGTGCTGGACCACCGTGCCTCCGGAACCGAGCAGTGGAGCGAGGCCGGCCGTACGGTCACCGACGGGAAGGGCCGGGCAGTGTTCATCTCGTCGATCCCGGTGAGCACGGACTTCCGCACCCGCGCCCTGCCCGACGGCCAGCACGCCGCCGCGTCCAGCGCCACCATCACGGTTCAGGCGGCACGCTGAGCGTCGAACACTGGTCCGGGCGAGTGACGAGCCCGTGGCCGCGTCCGCGCTCCCCTACCGTGGCACCGTGAGCACGTTCGTCGCTGCGGAGGCGGAGCGTTTTCTCCGGCAGGTGCACGCCGAGCGGGCGGAGCTCGGCGACCCGGCACTCCGGATCGAACAGGCACGCGCCGAGATTGCCGAGACGGGCAGCTACACGCACTCCACCACCGAGCTGTCCCACGGCGCGCGACTGGCCTGGCGCAACAACACCCGCTGCATCGGCCGGCTGTACTGGAACAGCCTGGTGGTGCGCGACTGTCGGCACGTCGCGGATCCCCCCCCGGGTGTTCGACGAGTGCGTCGAGCACCTGCGGCTGGCCACCAACGGCGGGCGGATCCGACCCGTGGTTACGGTCTTCGCCCCCGACACGGCGCGGCGTCGCGGCCCGCGCATCCGCAATGACCAACTCGTCCGCTACGCAGGCTGGCACACCTCCGAGCTCGGCCGGATCGGCGATCCGATCACCGTCGGGGTCACCCGGGAGGCCGAGCGGCTGGGCTGGCGGGCCGCCCGCACCGACTTCGACGTGCTGCCACTGATCATCGAGGACCCCGACGGTTCCCGGATGTGCCGTGGACTGCCCGACGACGCCGTGCTGCAAGTGCCGCTGAGCCACCCGACGTTGCCGTGGTTCGCCGACCTCGGGCTGCGCTGGTACGCGGTACCCGCGCTGGCCAACATGGACCTGGTCATCGGCGGGATCACCTACGGCTGTGCGCCGTTCAGCGGCTGGTACATGGGCACCGAGATCGGGGCGCGCAACCTCGCCGATGTCGAGCGCTACGACATGCTGCCGACCGTCGGGCGCCGGCTGGGGCTGAACATGAGCTCCGCGCGCACGTTATGGCGCGACCGGGCGCTGGTCGAGTTGAACATCGCGGTGCTGCATTCCTTCGAGCACGCCGGCGTGGACATGACGGACCATCACACCGAGTCCGAACGCTTCCTCGCCCACCTAGCCGCGGAGAAGCGTCAGGGCCGCAGCACGCCGGGCGACTGGTCGTGGCTGGTGCCGCCGATGTCCGGCGCGCTCTCGCCGGTGTTCCACCGCTACTACGACCGGGACGAGCGCTGTCCCGCCTTCGTGCCCCGCGGCGTGGGCTGCCCCGCCCACCGCGACTGAGAGCGTCAGTTCTCCCTGCGGACATCCGCGGGCAGCACGTCCTCCCGGATGCCCCGCCACACCGGGGCGCGCAGCCGACCGTCGCGGGTCCACTCGGTGAACGCCACCTCACCCACCAGCTCCGGCCGCACCCACATCGCGTCGCGCGCGTCGGGCCGCGGCACGGTGCTGCCGAACGGATTTTCCTTACTGGCCAGGCCTTCCAGCCGCACATGCAACAGCCGCCGCGCGTCGTGCGTCAGGCCGGTACCGACGCGACCGGCATAGACCAGCGTGCCCTCGGGCGCGGGCAACCCGACCAACACCGAGCCCAGTCCGCCGGCCAATCCCCCGCGGCCGGGCCGCCAGCCACCCACGACCACCGCCTGCGTTGCGATGTGCTTCACCTTGATCCACGCGGGTGACCTCCGTCCCGGTTCGTACCGTGACGTCAGCAGCTTCGCGACCACCCCCTCCAGTCGCGCGCCCCGGCTGATGTCCAGCGCCTCGACCCCACTACCCGTCAGATACGGCGGCACCTGCCAGCCGGCGGCGGCCAACCCCAGGCCCTCGAGTGCTTCCCGACGCTCGGTGTAGCGCAACCCGGTCAGGTCCTGGCCGTCGAGGCGCAGGACGTCGAAACCCATCCAGTTAGCCGATTTCCGTGTCCCCAGCATGCGCCGCTGCAGAGCCTCGAAGCTGACCCGACCGCTCTCGTCGAAGACCACCACCTCGCCGTCGAGGATTGACTCGGTGGGCACCACATCAGCGAGCCCGGCCAACTCCGGATAGTTCAAGGCCTTACCGGTGCGGGACCACAACCGCATCCGCCCGCCGGAGACGACGACCAGGGCGCGCACGCCGTCCCACTTCATCTCGAAGCCGTAGCGGTCCTCCACCGCGGGCCCCGGCAGCGCACCCGCAGTCGCCAGCATCGGCCGTGGCGGGTCGGACATGACGCGACGTCAGACTGAGGTGATCGGCAGCATCCGCGGCGACGAGACGAAGGCCTCATACGAGCGACGCACCCGCTCGTCGTCAACCCGCCCGTACCTCGTGGTCCGCTGCCGCACCGGACGCCCGATGCCGGTCGCGATCTCCTCGATCTCCGCCGGCGTCTTCACCGACCCGTGCTCGGAGCCGGCCATCCGCGAGATGGTCTCCTCCATCAGCGTGCCGCCCAGGTCGTTGACGCCCGCACCGAGCATCACCCGGGTGCCCTCGGTGCCCAACTTCACCCACGAGGTCTGCACGTTGTCGATGCGGCCGTGCAGCAGGATCCGCGCCATCGCGTGCACCGCGAGGTTGTCCCGCTGCGTCGGGCCCGGTCGCGCCACCCCGGCCAGATAGATCGGCGCGCTGTGGTGCACGAACGGCAGCGGCACGAACTCGGTGAACCCGCCGGTCTCCTCCTGCAGTCGGGCCAGCAGCTTCAGGTGCGCGACCCAGTGCGCGGGGGTGTCCACGTGGCCGTACATCATCGTCGAGGACGAGCGGATGCCCAACGAGTGTGCAGTGGTGACCACCTCGATCCACGCCGAGGTGGGCAGCTTGCCCTTGGTCAGCACCCAGCGGACCTCGTCGTCCAGGATCTCCGCCGCGGTACCCGGAATCGTGTCCAGGCCCGCCTCCTGCGCCCCGACCAGCCATTCGGAGATGGACATGCCCGACCGGGTCGCCCCGTTCACCACCTCCATCGGGCTGAACGCGTGCACATGCATCTGCGGCACGCGTTCCTTCACCGCCCGCGCGATGTCGAAGTACGCGGTACCCGGCAGGTCCGGGTCGATGCCGCCCTGCATGCAGACCTCGGTGGCGCCGTAGGACCAGGCCTCCTCGGCCCGGTCGGCCACCTCCACCAGCGACAGTGAGTACGCGTCAGCATCGGTGCGGCGCTGGGCGAACGCGCAGAACCGGCAGCCGGTGTAGCAGACGTTGGTGAAGTTGATGTTCCGGTTCACCACGTAGGTGACCTCGTCGCCGACCACATCGCGGCGGATACGGTGGGCGAGGTCCACCAGCGCGGTCAGCGCCGGTCCGTCGCAGGTCATCAACGCCAGCGCCTGGTCGTCGGTCAGACCGGCCGGGTTGTCCTCGGCGGCCCGCAGCGCCTCTCGCACATCGGCGTCCAGCCGCTCCGGAGCGGCCAAAATCCGCGCGGCCTCCTCACGCACGGACTCCCAGTCCCCGTAGGCGGCGTCGAAGTCCGAGCGGGTCTCGGTCAGTCGTCCCACGTCGTCGATCGCGGTGTGCAGGTCGGTGCGCCCGCTGCCCGCGGCGCCCCAGGTCGGGTCCGGCTCCTGCCAGGGCAGGCCAACCGCAACCGGACCACTGCGGGACAGGTGGGTGTCCGGGTCGGTCAACGCGCGCACATGCGGCAGCACCCGCGGATCGATCCACGGCTCCCCGGCCCGCACATATTCCGGGTGCACGGTGAGCCTCTCGGCCAGGGTGAAGCCGGCGTCCTGGGTGGCCCGGCGCAGCACGTCGAGAGCCGGCCAGGGCCGCTCGGGGTTGACGTGATCCGGGGTGAGCGGTGAGACGCCGCCCCAGTCATCCACGCCCGCACCCAACAATGGCGCCAGGTCCTGCGGCGCGGACAGGTTCGGCGGGGCCTGCACCCGCGCCTTGGGCCCCAGCACAACCCGGGCGGTGGCGATCGCGGCCAGATATTCCTCGACCTCGGCATCCGGCCAGGTACGCATCGCGGTGTCCGGCTTGGCGCGGAAGTTCTGGATGATCACTTCCTGGATGTGCCCGTAGGCGCGGGCCACCTTGCGGATCGCGAACAACGACTCGGCGCGCTCGGTGAGCGTCTCGCCGATGCCGATCAGCAACCCGGTGGTGAACGGCACGTTGTGCCGGCCGGCGTCCTCCAGCACCCGCAACCGCACCGCGGGGTCCTTGTCCGGCGAACCGAAGTGCGCGCCGCCTTTTTCGGTGAACAGCCGGGTGGCGGTGGTCTCCAGCATCATGCCCATCGACGGGGCCACCGGCTTGAGTCGGGCCAGCTCCGACCAGGTCATCACGCCCGGGTTGAGGTGCGGCAGCAGGCCGGTCTCCTCCAGCACCCGGATGGCCAGCGCCCGCACGTAGTCCAACGTGGAGTCGTACCCGGCCTCGTCCAGCCACTGCCGGGCGATCTCCCAGCGGTCCTCCGGCCGGTCGCCGAGGGTGAACAGCGCCTCCTTGCAGCCGGCAGCGGCACCCGCCCGGCAGATGTCCAGCACCTCATCCGCGGACAGATACGGGGTCAGCCGCTGGGTGCGCAGCTCGCCCGGGGTGAGCGCGAACGTGCAGTAGTGACAGCGGTCGCGGCACAGCTTGGTCACCGGCACAAAGACCTTCGGCGAGAAGGTGATCACACCCGGTCGTCCGGCCGCGACCAACCCGGCGTCGCGCACCCGCGCGGCGGTGGTCATCAGGTCGGCGAGCTCATCGCCGCGCGCGGCGAGCAGCGCCCGCGCCTCGTCCACGGAGATCGTCGCGCCGTCCCTGGCGCGGCGCAGCGCGCGACGGACCTCGGTGGAGTTCGGCGGCGCCTCCGGGTGCGTCAGCGTCATCTCTGCTCCTCCATCGGACCGAACCGGCCCGGTTGGTGCGTCAACAACAGGTCCACCAGATCTCCGCCGAAGCGCGGATCATGCGGGAACTGCCCGTGCTCGTCAACCAGCGTAGGTGCGGCCATCACATCTGAACCCAACCCGTTGCCGTCGAAGTCATTCCCATCGGCCCGGTCGAACACGAAGCAGTTCAGCAGACCGCGAAGCAGCTCCGCGGCGGCCCGCGCATTGTTCTGTAGTCCAACCGCAGCGAGCAGCGTCGCCCGACTGTCCGCGCGCCGCTGCTCCCCGGGGTCGGTGATCTGCACCCCGGTCACGATCGGCGTCACCGCGATCACCGGGGCCGCGGCCGCAGCGATGGCATCGCGGATGCCGGGCACCGCGAGGATCGGGCCGATGCTGGCCAGCGGGTTGCTCGGCCCGAGGATGATCCGGTCCGCGCCGGCGAGCGCGTCCAGCACGCCCGGCGCAGGCTTGGCGTCCGCCGCCCCGCGGTACTCGACGTCCAGCACCCGGTCCTCGGCCCGCCGGCGCACGTAGAACTCCTGGTAGTGCACGGTGTTGCCACAGGCCAACCGGACGTGGGTCTCCACCTCGTCGTCGGTCATCGGCAGCAGCCGCGCACCCAGTCCCGCGGCCGCCGCCAACTCCGCGGTGATCTCGGACAATCGGCGCCCGTCGCGCAGCGCGCCGGTGCGGTACAGGTGCGTGGCCAGGTCCAGATCCCCGACGTTGAACCAGGGATCCTCGCCGAGCGCCCGCAGGGCGTCCCGGGTGTGCCAGGTCTCCCCCCGCAGGCCCCAGCCCCGCTCGGGGTCCTGACGATCCGTCAGCGTGTAGAGAACCGTGTCCAGGTCGGGGCACACGCGCAGCCCGTACCACCACAGGTCATCGCCGTTATTGGTGATGAGAGTCAACTCGCCGGGGTCGACCCGGCCCAGCAGCGCGCGCCACAGCCGAGCCGCCCCGATGCCCCCGCCGAGCCCGACAATCACAACGGCTTGCCCCAGCTGTCGGCGAAGTACAGCTCGTCGAACTCCGGATGGAACCGGGCGGGGCCGGTGCCCGCACTATCCGTGGCATAACCGAGCAGCTGCACCTGGGTCGGGGTGCAGGTCTCCGGCATGCCGAACAGCTTGCGGATCTCCTCCCGGCGACCGGTGATCAGCCCCGTGCCCAGGCCCTCGTTGACGGCGGCGAGCAACGCGGAGCCGACTGCCAGGCCACACTGGAACGAGGTCAGCCACTCGGCGAACTCGGGCCGGGCATCCGCGTGCACGATGACGTCCTCGGTCGGCAAGCCGAGCAGATTGCTGCGCCGCAGCAGGTTCTCCACGATCGGCCGCCAGCCCGACATGTCCTGCACCCAGACGATGGCTACCGGCGCCCGGGCAGCCTGCGGCTGGTGGTAGAGGGCGTCGATCAGTCCATCGCGGACGGCGTCCGGCGTCTCGCCCTTGGTGACGACGATGGCCTTGCGCACCAGCTGGGCGTTGCGGTGCTGGCTCTGCAACCGCGCGGCCTCCAGGATCCGCCGGATCTTCTCCTTCTCCACCGGAACGTCGGGGTGGAAGTCGCGGATGGTCCGCCGCGTGCCGACAACGTCTGAGAACTCCATCGTTCAGTTCCTCCGCGAGGTGGCGCGCTACGACCCGGCTGCGTCGCCTCAGCCTAGGGCGCGGCGCAGGTCAGCCGCGGTGCCCGCTTCCCCGGCCGCGTTCGGGTGGAACTGCGCGGCCGGGGACAACGGCAGTAGCGGCTCGATCCACCGGGTGCCCGGCAGCCGACACATGTCGTGCCCCACGCTGGGCCCGTAGGTGTCCACGAACAGCGCATGGGTGGCCCTGGCAGCGTGCGCCAGCATCGCGTTCAGCGCCTTCTCGATGCCGTCCACATAGGCCATGTCGTCGGGGGTGAATGGGACACCGGCGATCACACACCCGGCGCGACCCACGGTGTCGGTGGGCAGGATGTCGGGGTAGCCGACGACGACCACGCGCGCCCCCGGGGCGCGCTGGTTGATCTCGCGCAGCGCGGCGCGCACGTATTGCTCATCGGCCTGGATCGCCTTGACGAACCGGTCGCCGAAGGTGTCCCGGCAGGGCGCGAGGGACCCGGTCAACATCAGCGCCGTGGTTTTCCCGCAGCCGGCCACGATCGAGCCGAACAGGTTGTTGTCATTGCCGCCGATCCCGACGGTCACCAGCGACGTGTCCCGGCTGAGCGCGGCGAACTGTCGCGGCACGTCGGAGTACTGCGCCTTGCTGAGGTGCCCGACGGTGGCGCCACCACAGGAGACGTCGGTGAGCGCCAGGCCGAGCGCGGCGGCCAGCACGTGCGGGTAGTTCGACGCGGATCGTCCGCACTGCGGCGGCGAGCCGGGGGCAACCGGGGGAACCAGTGGCGCAGAGGTGTAGGAGTCACCGAGCGCGACGTAGCGGAGCTCCGGCGCCGCCCCCGCGCACGGCCCGGACAGCACGGTGACCACCAGTGCCGCCAGTCCGGCGGCCAACCAGCGTCGCATTCCCCGACGGTACGCCGGCCGGGGTCGCCCGGATGGCCCCATTCGCGCGATTCCCGCACGGGCGAGTGATTTCCCGTTCCAAGATCACTTGCAACGGTGGGGAATGCGCCTCCCCGCCCGAGAAGCGGAGGCTCATCGTGAACGGACGTCGACTGCGGAACGTGGCTCTGATCTGCGGGGCGGGTGCCACTGTGCTGATCGCGGGCACCAGCGCCTCGGCCAATCCCAACGACACCGAGCCGGTCAACAGCGTGTGCGCCGCCGCGCCGAGCTTGTGCGATGACCTCAAGGGTCCGCCAGGGCCCGCGGGTGACAACGGTCCGCAGGGAGCGGTTGGCCCCGCCGGCGACCAGGGAGACCCGGGGATCCCCGGACCAGCCGGTCCGGCCGGTCCGGCGGGCAGTGGCCCCGGCCGCGGCGAGATCCGCTCCGGTGCCGCGCACAGCTGCGCGTTGACGCCCGCGGGCGCCGTGCTCTGCTGGGGTGACAACAGCTTCGGTCAACTGGGCGATGGCAGCACCGTGCCCAGCTCGTCCACCCCGGTGCCGGTGACCGGCCTGGAGTCCGGGGTCATGTGGCTGAGCGTGGGTTCCTACCACGCCTGCGCGGTGACCACCGCGGGCGCGGTCCTCTGCTGGGGAGAGAACAACGTCGGCCAACTGGGCGATGGCAGCACGACCAACTCGGCAACCCCGGTGCCCGTGTCGTCGTTGAGCTCGGACGTGACCTCGGTTTCCGCGGGCTACGGACACACCTGCGCATTGACCACCACCGGCGGGGTGCTCTGCTGGGGCGACGACACCTACGGCCAGTTGGGTGACAGCAACACCAAGGGCCAGACCACTCCGGTCGGGGTCACCAACCTCACCGCCGGGATAGCGAGCATCTCCGCAGGCTTCGCGCACACCTGCGCGGTCAGCACCTCCGGCGCGGCAATGTGTTGGGGCCTGAACATCGCGGGCCAGCTCGGCACCGGCAGCACGGACAAGACGCCGAACTCGACCCCGCAGGCGGTCTCCGCCCTGAGCACCGGGGTGATGTCGATCAGCGCCGGCTATGCGCACACCTGCGCGGTGACCCAGTCCGGAGCCGCAATGTGCTGGGGCCTCAACGCGGCCGGACAGCTCGGCAGCCTGCCCACCGACACCACCGTGCCCAACAAGGTCAGTGGCCTGGCCCAGGTCGCCTCGATCAGCGCCGGCTACCTGCACACCTGCGCGGTGACCCAGTCCGGCGCCGCAATGTGCTGGGGTTTCAACGGCAAGGGTCAGCTGGGCAGTGGCAGCAAGAAGGAGGCGTCCGCCAAGCCGATGCGGGTGAGCGGGTTGCACTCCGGGGTGGTCTCGATCAGCGCGGCCGAGGTCGGCAACGACCTGAAGAACAACGGCATGCACACCTGCGCGATCACCGCCGCGGGCGGCGCGGAGTGCTGGGGCAACAACGCCGACGGGGCGCTGGGCGAGGGCACCACCGCCAACAAGGACAAGCCGGTCATGGTTTCGAACTACCGGCACTGATCAGACGGCTCACTCTGACCCCACGTCAGGTTCGTTGTTACCGGAGATCACCTGCAACGGGGGGGAATGTGCCTCCCCGCCCGAGCAAGCGGAGGCCCATCGTGAACCGACGTCGACTGCGCAACATGGCCGTGATCAGCGCGGTGGGTACGGCCGTGCTGTTTGCCGGCACCCCCAGCGCCTCCGCCAACCCCAATGACACCCAGCTGCTGGGGCCGATCTGCAGCATTCTGCCCGCGCTCTGCGACGTCCTTCGCGGCCCGGCCGGACCGGCAGGCCCCGCCGGACCCGCCGGACCCGCAGGGCCCGCAGGATCCGCAGGACCCGCAGGATCCGCAGGACCCGCAGGACCCGCAGGACCCGCAGGGTCGGCCGGGCCTGCAGGACAGACAGGGCCGGCCGGACCCGCGGGGCCGGTTGGTCCCGGTGTGGTGCGGCCCGCGATCAGTGCCGGGGCGCAGCACACGTGCGCATTGACCCCGACCGGGGGCGTGCTGTGCTGGGGTGACAACACCTTCGGCCAGCTGGGCAACGGCACCACCACGAAGTCCTCCACGCCGGTGCCGGTGACCGGCCTGGCCTCGGGCGTGGTCGCGATCAGCGCCGGTTCGTACCACACCTGCGCCGTGACCACAGCCGGGGCTGTGCGGTGCTGGGGCCTGGACAACATCGGTCAACTCGGTGACGGCGTCAAAGGCACTTTCGTCACCACTGCGGTCAGTGTGCCCACGGTGCCCTCGGCTGTCTCGATCAGCGCCGGACTCGGGCACACGTGCGCGGTCACCGCGGATGGCGCGGCCTGGTGCTGGGGCGCCGACAACGACGGCCAGCTCGGCAACGGCTCGACCAGCACCGGCGCAATCGGGCCAACCAAGGTGGCGGGGATCCCGTCCGGCGTCGCGAGCATTTCCGCCGGCGGCGTACACACCTGTGCGGTGACCCGCACGGGCGCGGCGCAGTGCTGGGGCCTGAACAACTCAGGCCAACTCGGCAACGGCACCAGTGACCCCTCGATTCCCGTTCTCGCGCCGGTCTCGGTCACCGGGTTGAGCAGCGGGGTGTCGATGATCAGCGCGGGGTATGCGCACACCTGTGCCGTGACCACGACGGGTGCCGTGCTGTGCTGGGGTTACAACGCCTTCGGCCAGGTCGGCACCACGGCCGCGGGCACCACCGCTCCCGTCGTGGTCGCCGGACTGAACGGCGTTCCCATGGCCACCGTCTCGGCCGGTTACCTCCACACCTGCGGGGTCAGCCAGGCGGGCACGGCGGCGTGCTGGGGATACAACGGGAAGGGTCAGCTCGGCAACAACACCATCACCACGTCGGCCGCCCCGGTCGCGGTGATCGGAATGGCCGCGGGGGTGCTCGCCATCAGCGCGGCCGACGTCGGCACCGACCTGGTCAACAACGGCCTGTTCAGCTGTGCGATCACCTCGACCGGCGGCGCGGAGTGCTGGGGCAGCAATGCCGACGGCCAGCTGGGTGACGGCACCACCACCGACGAGCACAAGCCCGTGATGTCGCTGAACTACCAGCACTGATCACGCCGGCTCAGCTCCGCGACCACACGCTCAACGCGTAACCACCGTCGAACGGCGCGGGCACCACCGCCAACAAGGACAAGCCCGTAATGGTTTCGAACTATCGGCACTGATCTGACGCCCAGTAGCTTCTGGGCATGACCGGAGCCCTTGACTACGACGCCTTGCGGGCCCGCGCCCGCGCCACTTGGTCCGCCGGGGACTTCGCCGCCGTCGGCACCATGCTCCCGATCGTCAGCGAGACGCGCGTGGTGATGCCGTCGGTGGACTTCTGGTCGGACTTCTTCCGCACCTACTTCGGTCCGACGATCAAGGCCTTCGAGGTGGTCGGCGCGGACGGCGCTGCCGCGCTGGAGGCCGACCTGAAGGCCTTCGCGAACCGGAACAACAAATCCCGGGACGGAACGCTGGTGCTGCCCCAGGACTACGTGGACATTCTCATCCGGTTCTGACGCAGCGTCAGGTTCGTTCCCAGACGGACAGCGCGTAGCCGCCGTCGAACGGTGCGGCGTCCCAGCTGCCATAGCGGGACTGCAACTGCAGGCCCGCTACGGTGCACCAGCCGTCGTAGGTGGCCACTGACAACTGGGCCGCGCCGGGTGGCAGTTGTTCTGCGGTCAGCCCGAAACCGGTGACCACCAGGCCGCCGGGATGCACGTGCCCGGCCAACCGGGTCATCACCGCGGCCGGGTCGGCGACCAGCGGCACCACGTTGCCCGCGGCCACCACCAGGTCGAAGTCGCCGGCGCCGGTCCACTGCGCGAGGTCCGCCTCGATCCACTCGACACCGGACGTGCGCCGGGCCACCGCGAGCATGCTCGCGTCGGAGTCCACCCCGACGCAGTCGAAGCCCAACTCGGCCAACCGTGCGGCCACCCGCCCCGTCCCGCAACCCGCATCCAGCACCCGACCCCCGTGCTCCAGCAGCGCCGCGCAGAACCGCGCCTCACCGTGCAGGTCGCGCCCGGATGCGGCCAGGCCGGCCAGCCTGGCCGCGTACCGCTCCCCGACCGAGTCCATCTGATGCCGGGTCAGGCAGAGGCGATGGCGCTGCCGACCACCGTGTTCCAGGTGCGCACCTGCCAGGAGGAAACCAACCCGTGGCGCACGTACGGGTCGACGGACACGAACTGCTCGACGACCTCGGCGGCGTCCTCGCTCCAGATGAACACCGCACGGTCGAACGGGTCGGGTACCGCGCCGGCCAGGACCAGCTCACCGCGCTGCGCGCAGTCCTCCAGCAACGCCAGGTGCTCGGCCCGGAACTCCGGACGGCGTTCCAGGTAGTCCGCGGAAAGCTGATACTCGAGCAACAAATGTGTCACGGCGATCTCCCGGGGGCGGCGGGTGCGGGCAGGTGAAGGATAGTGCGGTGACCGATCCGCTCGAATCGCTGTTGCCCGGGCTGTGGGCACCAGACGACGCACCCGACGCCGTGCGCATCGGGGACGCGGCCACCTCCCGTGCGGATCTGCTGGCCGCGGCGCAGGTCTGTGCGGTCCGGCTGGGCGGGGCGCGCAGCGCCGTCATCGAGGCCGGCCCGGAACTGGCCACGCTGGTCGGCGTGCTCGGCGCGCTGTGCGCCGGCGTCGCGGTGGTGCCGCTGGCCCCCGACGCCGGGCCGCTGGAGCGCGAGCACGTCCTGGGCGACAGCGGCGCCGAGGTGGTGCTCGGCAACCCGACCTGGACCAGTGACCACCCCCGGGTCCCGATCCCGACACCCGGCACCCCGGCGCCGTCCGCGCTGCCCGGCGCGACGCCGGGGGGCATGGTGCTCTACACCAGCGGCACCACCGGCCCCCCCAAGGGCGTGGTGCTGTCCAACGCCGCAATCGGCGCCGACCTGGACGCGCTGGCCGCAGCCTGGGCGTGGACGCCGGAGGACACGCTGGTGCACGGCCTGCCGCTGTTCCACGTGCACGGACTGATCCTCGGCCTGCTGGGCTCGCTGCGCGTGGGGTGCCGCGTGGTGCACACCGGCCGACCCACGCCGCAGGCCTACGCCGCCGCGGGCGGCTCGCTGTACTTCGGGGTGCCCACGGTGTGGTCGCGGGTGGTCGACGAGCCGGACTCTGCCGCCGCGCTGCGCTCGGCGCGGTTGTTGGTATCCGGCAGCGCCGGGCTCACCGCGCCCGTGTTCGAGGCGTTGGCCGCGTTGACCGGACACCGCGCGGTGGAGCGCTACGGCATGACCGAGACGCTGATCACCGTCTCGGCGCGGGCCGACTCCGAGCGCCGCCCCGGCCACGTCGGCCTGGCCCTGCCCGGCGTGACCACCCGGGTGGTGGCTGAGGACGGCACCCCGATCCCGCCGGGCGAGGACACGCCCGGCGAACTTCAGGTGCGCACCCCGACGATGTTCGACGGATACCTCGGGCGACCGGAGGCCACCAGCGCCTGCTGGACCGCCGATGGCTGGTTCCGCACCGGTGACGTGGCCACGCTGGGCGCTGACGGCTGGCACCGCATCCTGGGTCGCGCCTCGGTGGACCTGATCAAGTCCGGGGGGTACCGGATCGGGGCCGGTGAGGTGGAGGCGGCGTTGCTCGCCCATCCCGCGGTGTCCGAGGTCGCGGTGGTCGGCGAGCCGGACCCCGACCTGGGTCAGCGCATCGTGGCGTATGTGGTGGCCGGAGACGCCGTCGCCGCCGATCTGGAGGCGTTCGTCGCCACGGCGCTGTCCGTGCACAAACGCCCGCGTCGGATCGTCTTCTGCGACTCACTTCCCCGAAATGCTCTCGGAAAAGTACAGAAGTCACTTTTGACGCCCTGACTGCGGTGAGTAATGTGAGGGGTCGTAAGGTAGGTTAGCCTTACCGAACCTGATCCGGAGTGTCTGATGCGTCTGTCGCGTACCGCTGTCCCCGTCGCGACGATTACCGCCGTCGCGGCGGTCCTCGGCGGGTGCGGCATCACCAAGGACAAGACCGCTGCCGCGCGGGAGCCCTCGGCCGCTCCCTCCCCAACGGCCTCCGCGGCGTCCGGCAACGCCATCGCGGTTTCGGCCTCGGACAGCGCGTGCACCCTGGATATGTCTTCGGTCTCGTCAGGCCCGCTGACCCTGCACGTGCACAACGGCGGCACCAAGGTGACGGAGGTGTACATCCTCATGGGCGCCGACGGCACCGGGGGCATCGTCACCGAGCGGGAGAACATCGGCCCGAACAGTGACGCCGACGTGGTCTCCGAGCTGGCCGGCGGGTCTTACACGATTTCCTGCCGACCCCGGGACAGCGAGCGGATCAACACCGGCCTGACGGTCACCGGCAGCGCGTCCGCGGCGCCCACCAGCGCCACCGCGGCCGGCGCGGTGTCCGCGTACCGGGACTACGTGGCCGAGCAGGTGCACGACACCATCGAGGCCACCGCGGACTTCGTGGCCGCGCTCAAGGCCGGCGACCTGGAGAAGGCCAAGTCGTTGTTCGCGCCGTCGCGAGTTGGCTGGGAGGCCATCGAACCGGTGGCAGAGAGCTTCGGCGACATCGACCCGAAGGTGGACACCCGCGAGGCCGATCTGGAGTCCGGGCAGACCTGGACCGGCTGGCACAAGATCGAGAAGACGCTGTGGGTGGACGGCACCACCGACAACATGGGCACCGCGGGCGATGACCTGTTGGCTGAGTTGCACATCCTGTCCAGCCGGGTCGCGGATGCCGAGATCACCCCGACCAGCATGGCCAACGGTGCCAAGGAGCTGCTCGACGAGGTGGCCACCGGGAAGATCACCGGTGAGGAGGACGCCTTCAGTCACACCGACCTGTGGGACTTCAAGGCCAACCTGGACGGCGCGAAGAAGGTCTACGACCTGCTCCGGCCGTTGGTCACGGACTCCTTGCTGACCTCCACGCTGGACACCGAGTTCGCCGACGCGGACGAGGCGTTGGACAAGTACAAAGACGGCAACGGCTGGCAGGACTACAGCAAGGTCGACGAGGCCGGCCGCAAGGCACTCTCCGACGCGGTGAACGCCCTGGCCGAGCCGCTGAGCAAGTTGGCCGCGGCGGTCGTTTCGACGTGACGCCGGCGCCGATGGACCAGGGGCCGGAGGGTACGGGGCTCTCCTCCGGCCCCTCTCGGCGTCGTGTGCTGGGCATGGCCGGGGCCGGCCTCGTGGCCGTCGGCGGGATCGGCGGCCTCGGCTGGGCCGCGACCGCCCGGCACAACGATGCCGCGCTCACCGCCGCCGACGCCGCGGACCCGGTGAATCTGCCCGTGCCCTTCCACGGGCCGCACCAGGCGGGCATCGCAAGCCCAGTACAGGACCGGTTGCACTTCACCACGTTCGACGTGCTCACCGAGGACCGGGACAAGGTCGTCGCGATGCTCAAGGCATGGACGGCGGCCGCCGCCCGGATGACCAGCGGGGTGGATGCGCTCGACCCCGGGGCGTTCCCGGCCATCATCGAGGCGCCGCCCGGCGATACCGGTGAGGCGGTCGGGCTACCGCCCGCCCGGTTGACGTTGACCATCGGCTTCGGGCCGAGCCTGTTCACCCGGCACTCCAAGCCACGCTTAGGCCTGGACGGCCGCCGCCCCGACGCGCTGGAGAAACTGCCGCACTTCCCCGGCGACACCTTGGACCCGCTGCGCAGCGGCGGTGACATCGCGGTGCAGGCCTGCTCCGACGACCCGCAGGTCGCGGTGCACGCGATTCGCAACCTGGCGCGCATCGGCTTCGGCACGGTGTCGGTGCGCTGGTCGCAGTTGGGCTTCGGCAAGACCTCCTCGACCACGCCGGCCGAGCAGACCCCGCGCAACCTGTTCGGCTTCAAGGACGGCACCAACAACATCGCGGTGGACGAGCTGGACAAGCTGGCCGACCACGTCTGGGTGAGCGAGCGCGAAGGCCCCGATTGGCTGGTGGGCGGCTCGTATCTGGTGGCCCGGCGCATCCGCATGCTGATCGAGATCTGGGACCGCACCTCGTTGGCCGAACAGGAGTCGATCATCGGTCGGGACAAGCGTGAGGGCGCGCCGGCGGGGAAGCAGCTGGAGCGCGAGGTGGTGGACATCAACACGATGTCGGAGACCTCGCACGTGCGCCTGGCCTCGCCGTTGTCCAACGCCGGCAAGCGGATCCTGCGTCGTGGCTACTCGTTCGTCGACGGCTCGGACGGCCTGGGTCGACTCGATGCCGGCCTGTTCTTTCTCGCCTACCAGCGCGACCCGCGCACCGGCTTCATCCCGCTGCAGCGCCAACTCGCCAAAAATGACGCCATGAACGAATACATCCGGCATACCGGTTCCGGCCTGTGGGCCTGCCCGCCCGGCGTCGCCGGTCCCGGCCGCTTCTGGGGCGACACCCTGTTCACGTGAACCCGGCCGAACGGCCGATCCCCGAACCGGCGAATCTCACCGATCATCACTTTGTGAGCGTGGCGGGTGGCGTCAGCGTGGCCGGGGTGCGGCGCACGTTCGGTCCGGTGGTGGCTGTCGACGATATGACGTTCAGCGCTCCGCCCGGGACGGTGACCGCGTTGGTCGGGCCGAACGGGTCGGGCAAGACCACGTTGATGCTGATGCTCGCCTCGCTGCTGCGGCCGGACGCCGGGCAGATCCGAGTGGCCGGGCACGATCCGGTGACCGAACCGACCGAGGTGCGCCGTCGGCTCGGCTGGATGCCGGACACCTTCGGCAGCTACGACAACCTGACGTCGCGTGAGGCACTGGAGTTCTTCGCGGCCGCGCACCGACTGCCGAGGGCCGCCCGCGCCAGTCGGACCCGGGAGCTGCTGGCCCTGGTGCACCTGGAGGAGTTCGCCGACGCCCCGGTGCACGTGCTCTCCCGCGGCCAGAAGCAGCGGCTGGGCATGGCCCGGGCCATCGTGCATTCCCCCGACGTGCTGTTGCTCGACGAACCGGCCTCCGGGTTGGACCCGCGCAGCCGGGTCGACCTGCGGGTGCTGTTGCGCACGTTGGCCGGCGCCGGGGCCGCGGTGCTGGTGTCCAGTCACATCCTCTCCGAGCTGGAGGAGATGGCCGACCGGGCGGTGTTCGTAGCCGGCGGACACACGCTGTCCGAGCGGACGCTGGGTGAGCTGCGCAGCGCCGAGGTGCTAGGCCCCTGGCGCATCCGCGCGCTGGACACCGACCGACTGCTGAGCGCGCTGCGCCAGTACGGCGTGGACTTCGACGCCCGCGACGCCTCCGGGGTCCAGGTGATGCTGCGCGGCGACGCCGAGGCCGCCGAACTGCTCGCCTCGCTGATGCGTGATGGGGTGCCGGTGGCCAGCATCGCCCCGGTCGGTGGCGCCCTGGAGAACGCCTACCTGCGGCTGACCGAGGAACGGCGATGAGTGAGCGCAGCGAGCTCATCAATGGGCACAGTGTCAGCGCGGCTCGGGAGCCGCACGGGTGCACCGAGGTGCGGCGATGAAGGAAAGGCTCGCCGGCATTCGCGCGGTTGCCGGGCACGAACTTCGGGTGCGCCTACGCACCGGACGGGTTCGCTTGCTGCTGGGCGTCTGGGTACTGGGCCTGGGCCTGTTGACGGCCGTGCTGTGGCAGACGGTGCACGACGTGGGCGGGCTGCATCAGCGGGGCGTGCCGGTGTTCGGCGGCTTGATGGTGATGCTGCTCGCGCTGTCCCTGCTCATCGTGCCGACGTTGGCCGCGCAATCCATCAACGGTGACCGGGAACGCGGCGTGCTCGCGGTGTTGCAGGTCACCCTGCTCACCCCGGCCGAGATCGCATTGGGCAAATTGCTCGCCGCCTGGGGCACGGCCTTGGTGTTCCTCGGCCTGGCCGTTCCGATCGCCGCGTCCACGCTGTTCATGGGTGGCGTCGGCGTGGGCCGGTTGATCATCACCGTGCTGGTGGTCGCGGTGCTCATGGGCGTGGTGTGCGCGATCGCGCAGTGCTGGTCAGGGCTGGTGGCGCGCACCAACACCTCCTCGGTGATGTCCTACCTGTCGGTGTTCGCGCTCACCATCGGCACGTTGGTGGTCTTCGGTTTGGCGCTGACCTCCACCCGCGGCACGCACACGGTCACCGAACAGGTGCCCGACTACGACGCGCTGTTCAACGGCGACATCACCAACCCCGATCAGCTGCCGATGCACACCGAGACCCGCACCACCGACGACGTCCGGCCGGAAAAGGTCTGGTGGTTGCTCGCGCCCAACCCATTCGTGATCCTGGCCGACGCCGCACCGCAGAAGCACAAGCTCAGCATCGACATCGAACCCACGAAGGACGGCGACTCCAGCTTCACCTTCGACCCGCTGGGCGGCATCGCGGGCGCCGTGCGGGACGCCCGGGACCCGAACAACACCGTCGAACCGCTGGGCGCACGCCAGGCGCAGAGCCCGGTGTGGCCCTACGGCCTCGCCTTCGACGCGCTGCTGGGCCTGGGCGCGGTCACCATCACCACCCGCCGCCTGCGCACACCGGTGAAGCGGCTGCCGCGCGGTATGCGGCTGGCCTGATTCAGCGCGGACGCAGGGCGTAGCAGGCGACCGCGGCAGCGGCCGCCACGTTCAGGGAGTCGACGCCGGCGGCCATCGGGATGCGCACCCGGTGCGTGGCGGCGGCCACGGTGGACCCGGCCAGACCTTCGCCCTCGGTGCCCAGCACCAGCGCGATACGCGGGTGGCCGGCGGCCGCGAAATCATCGATGTCCTGCGCGGCGTCGTCCGGCGTCAGCGCGACGGTGACGAAACCGGCGTCGTGCAGCAGCTTCAGATCCGCGGGCCAGTCGCCCAGGCGGGTCCAGGGCACCTGGAACACCGTGCCCATCGAAGTTCTGACGGCACGTCGGTACAGCGGGTCCGCGCACGCGGGGGTGACCAGCACCGCATCCGCACCGAACGCCGCGCCGCCGCGGATGGCCGCGCCGACGTTGGTGTGGTTGACCACGTCCTCCAACACCAGCACCCGGCGGGCGGCTGCCAACAGATCGCTCACCTCCGGCAACGGCCGGCGGTGCATGGCGGCCAACAGGCCGCGGTGGACGTGGAATCCGGTCAACCGCGCGGCCACCTCGGGCCCCACCACGTAGGCCGCGCCGCCCGCGGCCAGCACCGCGGCGATCTCGTCTGCGGCCGGGTCCAGCCGGTTCGGGGTGAGCAACACCGAGCGCGGCCGGTAGCCGGCGTCCAGCGCCCGGCGCAAGGTCAGCGCGCCCTCGGCGATGAACAGTCCCTCGGCGGGTTCCCGGCGGATCCGGTGCCCGACGTCCACCAGCCGCGCGTAGTCGGTCAGCCGCGGGTCGTCGGGGTCGTCGATCTCGACAGTCATTGCCCGACGGCCACCACGTCACCGATGACCGCGATGGCCGGGGGCCGGATGCCGGCCTCGCGCGCTGCGGCGGCGATCTCGCCCAGGGGGGCCCGCAGAACCCGCTGCCCGGCGGTGCTGCCCTCCTGCACCACCGCCGCGGGTGTGCTCGCGTCCCGCCCGTGCGCGACCAGCGCCGCGGTGATGGCGGGCAGCTTGTCCACCGCCATCAGCAGCACGATGGTGCCGCGCATGCGGGCCAGCGCGGCCCAGTCGGTCAACGACTCCGGGTCCGCCGGGCCGATGTGCCCGGAGACCACGGTGAACTCGTGCGCCACCCCGCGGTGGGTCACCGGGATGCCCGCCAACGCGGGAACCGCGATCGAGGAGGAGACACCCGGCACCACGGTGCACGGCACCCCGGCCGCGACACAGGCCTCCACCTCCTCGAACCCGCGGCCGAACACGTACGGGTCGCCGCCCTTCAGGCGCACCACGAACCGGCCCGCCCGAGCATGCTCGACGAGGACCTCGTTGATCGCCTGCTGCGCCATCGCCCGCCCGTAGGGAATCTTCGACGCGTCGATCACCTCGACGTGCGCACCCAGTTCGGCCAACAGCGCGGGCGGGGCGAGCCGGTCGGTGACCACCACGTCGGCCAGCGCCAGCAGTTGCCGCCCGCGCACCGTGATCAGATCCGGATCCCCCGGTCCGCCGCCGACCAGGGCGACCCCGGCCGGCTTGTCCGCCCGGCCCGCCTCGATCGCCCCGGCGCGCAGCGCCGCAATCAGTTCATCGCGCACCGCGGCCGCGCGGCGCGGCCGGCGGCCGGCCAGCACCGCAACGGTGAGCCCGTCGTGCCGCGCGGAGGCCGCCGTCCACGCGGTGGCCGCGCTGGCGTCATCGGCCCGCACACAGAAGATGCGCTGCGCCTCGGCATCGGCCAGCACCTCGGCGTTGACCTGCGCGTCGGCGGTCAACGCCAGCACGTACCAGGCCCCGTCGAGATCTGACGGGCGGTAAGCGCGGGCCTCCCACTGGATGCGCCCGTGCGCGGCCAGCGCCTCCACCGCCGGAGTGACCGACGGCGAGACGACCAGCACATCGGCGTGCGCGTCGAGCAGGTTCGGCAGGCGTCGCGCGGCGACCGCGCCACCGCCCACCACCAGCACCCGGCGACCCGCCAGCCGCAGCCCGACCGGATAAGGCTCCGGCTCGCTCACCGACCCCCCTCATCCCCGAGGTGTCCGCTGAACCGTGAGCTATAGCTCACGGTGGAGCGGACGCCTGCGACGTGGAGGGGCATTAGGGCTTCTCGGTGACGCCGGCCGAGTCGAACGTCGCGACCTCGGCCAGCGCCCGGGCAGCGGCCTGCACCATGGGTAGCGCCAGCAGCGCGCCGGTGCCCTCACCCAGGCGCAGGTCCAGCGACACCAACGGCCGCAGCCCGAGGTGCTCCAGCGCGTAGGCGTGCCCGGGCTCGGCGGAGCGGTGCCCGGCCAACCAGCCGTGGGTGGCATCCGGGGCCAGCGCCGCGGCCACCAGAGCGGCGGCACCGGCAATCACCCCGTCCAGCACGACCGGCACCCGCAGCGCCGCGGCGCCCAACAGGAAACCCGCCAGCGCCGCGTGTTCCAGCCCACCGACCGCGGCCAGCACGCCGATGGGGTCGGCCGAATCCGGGGCGTGGCGGTCCAACGCCTCCGCCACGATGGCGATCTTGTGCCGGTGCATGTCCTCATCGATGCCGGTGCCGTAGCCGGTGACCGCCGCAGGGGCCGCGCCGGTGAACACTGCGATCAGCGCCGCGGAGGCGGTGGTGTTGGCGATGCCCATGTCCCCGGTGAGCAGGCACCGGTTACCCGCTGCCACCAGATCCCGCGCGGTCTCGATACCCACCTCGAGCGCGGCGACAGCCTCGTCCCGGCTCATTGCCTGACCCTGCGTCAGGTCCGCGGTGCCCGGCCGGATTTTGCGCGGCAACAGGCCCGGCACCACCGCCAGGTCCGCGGCCACGCCCACGTCGACGACCACCACCTCGGCACCTACCTGCGCCGCGAATGCGTTCACCACCGCGCCGCCGGCCAGGAAGTTGGCCACCATCTGCGCGGTGACCTCCTGCGGCCACGGCGTGACGCCGCGGGCATGCACGCCGTGGTCGGCGGCGAACACCGCCACCGCGGCCGGTTCCGGCAGCGGCGCCGGGCAGCGCCCGGCCAGCCCGGCCAGCGCGGTGGCCACGTCCTCCAGCACGCCGAGGGAACCGCGCGGCTTGGTCATCCGGTCCTGCCGGTCCCGGGCCGCGGCGACGGCGGACGGGTCCGCGGGCGCGATCGCCGCGAGCGTTTCGGTGAGCAGATCCATCGGCGCCTCTCCCGGCACTCCGCGATGACCGAAAGTCTCCCAGTGCACCGCCCAGCCCAACGGTCGGCGTCGCGCCCAGCCCACGGTGGCCAACTCCGGCTGTTCGCCGAAGCCGTCCACGTAGCCGAGGCACAGGTAGGCGACCACGTCCAGATGCGCGGGCAACCCCAGCGTCGCCGCCGGCTCGTCGGGGGCGAAGAAGCTGACCCAACCGACGCCGAGCCCCTCGGCTCGCGCGGCCAACCAGAGGTTCTGAATCGCCGTGGCCACCGACGCCGCGGCTGTCTCGGGTTGGGTGTGCCTGCCCAGGGTGTGCCGGCCACCGCGGGTCGGGTCGCAGGTGACCACGATGCCGACCGGGGCCGCCTCGATCGCCTCCACCCGCAGCGGCGCGAACGCTTTCGCCCGCGCCGCCGGCAGTTCGGCCGCGTACCGGGCCCGCGCTTGTGTCGCCAGGACGGCCAGCCGCGCCCGGGTCTGCGGCGAACGGATCACCAGGAAGTCCCACGGCTGGCTGAACCCGACGCTCGGCGCCGCGTGCGCCGCCCCGAGCACCCGGGCCAACACCACGTCCGGCACCGGATCGGGCCGGAACCCGTTGCGCACATCCCGCCGCGCCTCGATCAGCGCGTAGATCGCGTCCCGGTCCGCCTCGGAGAAGCTGCCCTTCTCTCCCGAGTGTGTAGATGTGCAGCTTTTCTCGCCTGTTTCGGCTGCACCACTACACACTCGGGGTACTTGTGCATCCTTCATGCGGGGCCCCCGGAGACCATCGCCTCCAGTTGCACCGTGGCCAGGGCGGCGCAGAAGGCGTCGGTGGTGTGCGGGTCGCGCACCGCCAGCCGCAGCCAGTCCGGACCGAGACCGGGGAAGGAATCGCCGCGGCGGACGGCGAAGCCGCAATCGCGCAGTCGGCGCCGGATAGTGTCACCGTCGCGCACCCGGAGCAGCACAAACGGCGCGGAGGGCAGCCCGATTACCTCGACGCCGTCGAACGCGGCCAGGCACTCGAGCAGATAGGCGCGGTCCACAGTGACCCGGGCGGCCGCAACCTGCGCCTCGGCGACCGCGGCCGGCGAACTGCAGGCCACCGCCGCGGCCAACGCCGGGGTGCTCACCGACCAGTGCGGCTGCACCGCGGCCAGCGCGGTGATGATCTCCGGCGCGGCCAGCAGGTAGCCGACCCGCAACCCGGCCAGGCCCCACATCTTGGTCAGGCTGCGCACCACGATCAGGCCGGGGATCTCCGCGGCACCGGCCAAAGATTCCGTCTCGCCGGGTACGACGTCCATGAACGCCTC
This sequence comes from Sporichthyaceae bacterium, assembly GCA_036493475.1. NCBI lineage: Bacteria > Bacillati > Actinomycetota > Actinomycetes > Sporichthyales > Sporichthyaceae > Sporichthyaceae bacterium. Next base: position 51,021 of record DASXPS010000046.1, read on the forward strand.
GTCGACCAGCAGCAGCCGACCCGGCCGGGCCAGGGCGGCCAGGGCACGGGCCGCGTGCAATGTCGAGGTGGGATTGGTGGGATTGCCCACCACCACCAGGTCGGCGGTGGGCGGCAGCGCGCCATCCGGCAACGCGAACCCGTCCACGGCCGAGAGCAGGACCCGGTCCACCGGATGCCCGGCGGTGCGCAGCACCAGCTCCGGCTCGGTGAACTGGGGGTGGATCACCACCGGGTGGCGGAACCGGAATGCCCGCGCGATCAAGGTGAAGGCCTCCGCGGCACCCGCGGTGATCAACACGTCGGTCGGGCGGCGGTGGTGCCGGGCGGCGACCGCCTCCCGCGCGGCATGTGGCCGCGGATATTCGGACAACCCGGTGAGGGTGTCCGCGAGCACCCGACGCAGCCAGGGCGGCGGCCCACCGGGTCGCACATTGACCGCCAGATCCACCAGTCCCGGCGCGAGCTCGTCGTCACCGTGGTGACGCAGGTTCAGACCGGCCGGGTCCGCCGGACCGCGACGCACGGTCGGCGAGGACGGCGTCGCATCCCTCATTGCGGCGACCGCGAGCGCGCGGCCGGATCCACGCGCCGCGCGGCGGCCACGATGCGCCGCGCGATGCGTGGGCGACCGGCCCAGTGCAGGTGCAGGTACGAGGCGTGCACATTGCCCACCACGTGGCCTTCCGCCCCGGCCGGTACCGCGCCCGGCACATCCGGGTCGGCCGCGGCCAACTGCCACGCGGGCGACGCACCGGCGGTGGGCAGACACCGGGTGCGGTGGAACTCGTGGCCGCGCAGCGTCTGGCCGGCCGCGCAGAGCACGGAATCGGTGGCCGCCACGGCGCGGCGGTAGCCCAACGTCAGTTTCCCGGTCATCTCGGCCTCGACGTCGAGCACACCGCACATCGGCGCGCCGTCCAGGCTCTCCGCCAGGTAGAGCAGCCCGGCGCACTCCGCGAGCACCACACCCCCGGACGCGGCCAGGTCCGCGATGTCCTGGCGGAGTTTTTCGTTGTCGGACAGGGCTTTCGCGTACATCTCGGGGAAGCCGCCGCCAATCACCACACCCACCGTGCCGGGCGGCAGCGCCTCGTCCCGGCAGGGGTCGAAGGTGACCACCTCGGCGCCGGCCGCGGCCAATAACTCGACGTGCTCGTGATAGCTGAAGGTGAAGGCGGGCCCACCGGCGACCGCGATGCGTGGCCGGGCGCTGTGGTACCCGCGGGGCAGCGGGCCGACCTCCAGGTGCGGGTCCCAGGGCCGCGCGGACAACCGCGGGGCGCCCGCGGCCAGGGCCAACACCGCATCGATGTCCACCCCACGGGCGACCACCTCGCCCGCCGCGGCCACCGCCGCCTCGGCATCGGCCGAACGCTCGGCCACCGGCACCAGGCCCAGGTGCCGGGACGGCACCGCGACCCGGTCGTCGCGGCGCAGCACGCCGAGCACCGGCATCTTCAGCGACGCCAGGGCATCCCGCAGCAGATGCTCGTGCCGGTCGGAGGCAACCCGGTTGAGCACCACACCGCCGATGCGCACCCGCGGGTCGTAGGAGGCGAACCCGTGTACCAGGGCGGCCACCGACCGGGACTGCGACGCGGCGTCCACGACCAGCAGCACCGGGGCGTTGAGCAGCCGGGCGACGTGCGCGGTCGAGGCAAAGTCATCGACGCCCGCAGCACCCCCGCCCACCCCGTCGAACAACCCCATCACGCCCTCGATCACCGCAACCTGCGCGGTGGCCGAGCCGTGCAGGAACAGCGCGGGGATGGCGCGCTCGCTGGTCAGCCAGGCGTCGAGGTTGCGCGCCGGACGACCCGCGGCCAGCCCGAGATAACCGGGGTCGATGTAATCCGGGCCGACCTTGTGCGCCGAGACGGCGAACCCGCGGGCGCGGATCGCGGCGACCAGACCGGTGGCCACCGTGGTCTTGCCCTGCCCACTGGCGGGCGCGGCCACCACCACCCGTGGAGCGCCGCCCGGCGCCGGGACCAGGATTGTCATCGCTGCCTCACCATTCGATGCCTCGCTGGCCCTTGCGCCCGACGTCCATCGGGTGCTTCACCTTCGTCATCTCGGTGACCAGGTCGGCCGCGTTGACCAGGTCCGGGTGCGCGTTGCGCCCGGTGATCACCACGTGTTGGCGGCCCGGCCGGTCGCGCAGGGTCGCGACCACGTCCGCCACGTCCACCCAACCCCACTTCATCGGATAGGTGAACTCATCGAGCACGTACAGTTCGTGCGCCTGCGCGGCCAGCCGCCGTTTGATCTCCGCCCAGCCCTCGGCGGCGTCCGCGGCGTGGTCGGCCTCGCTGCCCTCGCGGCGCGACCAGGACCATCCGGCGCCCATCTTGTGCCACTGGACCGGACCGCCCTCGCCGGTCTGCTCGTGCAGCCGGCCCAGCGCGGTGAGTGCACCCTCCTCGCCGACCTTCCAGCGGGCGCTCTTCACGAACTGGAAAACGCCGATCGACCAGCCGGCGTTCCAGGCGCGCAGCGCCAAGCCGAACGCGGCGGTGGATTTCCCCTTGTTCTCCCCGGTGTGCACGATCAACAAGGGCTGCTCGCGCCGCTGACGGGTCGTCAGACCGTCGTCGGGGATGACCACCGGGGTGCCCTGTGGCATCAGGCCACCACCCCTCGACGATCTCCACGCAGGTCCGCGACCAGGCTCCGCAGGCCGTCGGCGGCCAGCTCGTCCAGGCGCACCAGGGTGGCGTCGAGTTCGGTGGCGATCGCAGCGGCCAGGCCGAGTCGCACCGGTCCGGACTCGCAGTCCACCACCACCGCGGCCACGTCGTCGATCGCCAACCCCGCGGCGGCTCGCTGCGCGGCGCGCACCGGGTCCGGGCCGACGTTGCCCCGCCCGTCGGAGAGCAGCACCAGCAGCGGCGCCCGCGACGGGTCCCGGCGACGTTCCACCTCGAGCACCTGACGAGCCGTCAGCAGCCCGGCGGCCAAGGGGGTTCGCCCACCCGAGGGCAGCGAGCGCAGCCGCGCCGCACCGGCCTCCACCGACGAGGTGGGCGGCAGGGTGACGGTGGCGCCGGTACCGCGGAAGGTGACCAGCCCGACCTTGTCCCGGCGCTGGTAGGCGTCCAGCAGCAGGGAGAGCACCGCAGCCTTCACCGCGGACATCCGGGCCCGCGCGCCCATCGACCCCGACGCGTCCACGCAGAACAGCACCAGGTTGCCCACCCGACCCTCGCGGCGGGCCTCGCGCAGATCGCCGGCGCGCAACCGCAGTGGGGTGCCCGCCGCCCGGCCACGTTCACGTTGGTGCAGGGCCGCAGCCCGCACGGTGGCGGCCAGATGCAACCCGGCCGCATCCACCGGGCCGACCGGTCGCCGATCTCCGACGGTGCGCCCGAGCGTGGTCGGACCCGGCGAACGACGGCCGGGCGGACCCGGCGTGCCGCGCCGGGTGGCCAGCAGCCGCGGGCGGAACGGCGCCCCGACCGGCGCCACGTCCTCCGGCGCCGGGCCGGAGCTGCCCGTCTGCTCGCCGGGACCCGCGCCATCGGCGCCGTCCGCGGGCGGCGGGGGGGCACCGCCGCCGTCGGGATCCGGATCCGGGGGTGGCGGATCGCCCAGCGCCTCGTCCAGGCGCTCGGAGTCCACACCGGGGGCGTCGAACGGGTCGCGGCGACGCCGGTGCGGCAACGCCAGCGCCGCGGCGGCCCGTACATCGTCCACGGTCACCGCGGCGCGGCCGTGCCAGGCGGCGTGCGCCCGCGCCGCCCGGGCGGTGACCAGGTCGGCCCGCATGCCGTCCACGTCGAACGCCGCGCACACCCGGGCAATGCGCTCCAGCTCCTCATCGGGCAACTCGACCGCGCCCACCAGCGCCCGGGCCCGCTCGATGCGTGCCGCGAACGCGGCGTCCTCAGCGGCCCAGGCGGCGGCGAAACCCGCCGGGTCGGCCTCGGCGGCCAACCCGCGACGAACCACCTCGGCGCGCACGGCCGGGTCCCGGCTGGCCGCGACCTGCACGGTCAACCCGAAACGGTCGAGCAGTTGCGGGCGCAGCTCCCCCTCCTCCGGGTTCATGGTCCCCACCAAGAGGAAACGCGCGGCGTGCGAGACGGACACGCCCTCACGCTCCACGTGCGCGCGGCCCATCGCGGCGGCGTCCAGCAACACGTCCACCAGGTGGTCGTGCAGCAGGTTCACCTCGTCGACGTAGAGCACGCCGCGGTGCGCGTCGGCCAACAGGCCCGGCGAGAACGCGCTCTCCCCCGCGGCCAGCGCGCGCTCCAGGTCAAGCGCGCCGACGACCCGGTCCTCGGCGGCGCCCACCGGCAGCTCCACCAACCGGGCGCGGCGCTCGACGGCGTCCGCGACGGCCGGGTGCGGGCCGTCGGGGCAGGTCGGATCGGGGGTGTCGGGGTCACAGGCGAAGCGGCAGTCGGCCACCACCGCCACCGTCGGCAGCAGCGCGGCCAGCGCCCGGACCGCGGTGGATTTCGCGGTGCCCTTCTCCCCGCGGACCAACACCCCGCCGATGCCCGGCGCCACCGCGTTCAGGGCCAGCGCGAGCTTGAGGTCGTCCATGCCGACCACCGCGGAGAACGGGAACCCGCTGGTCGCCACCCGCGCCGGGGAGATCTCAACACCCAACGCGACCGCTCCCGTCCGTACCCGCCACCACCGGCGGCGGCCCCCAGGCTTTCACACCCCCTGGGTGCCGAATCCGGCGCGAGACCTCAGCGCCACGTCCGTCAGGGGATCCCGCCGCAGCGTGCGCCATGGTCAGCGGCGATGCCACGCTCCCGCGTCGCGGGTCAGCTCGGTGGCGGTATCCGGCAGCGTCTTGGCCACCAGGTGCGCGATGGTGATCTGCTCCAGCACCTGGCGCAGGCCCACCCGCACCGCGATCCAGACCTGCTGCAGGGACTCCGCCGAGCCGGTGTAGCTGACGTCCTCCGGCGGCAGGCCGTGCACCCGCACCAGCGGGCCGTCCACCGCCCGGATCACGTCGGCAATTGAGACCGCGCCGGGGTCGGTGAGCAGCACCCAGCCACCGGCCTGCCCGCGTTGGCTGGCCAGGATCCCGGCCCGGCGCAGATCGGCGAGCACGGAGAGCAGGAAGTCGCGCGGGATGTCCTGCGCGGCGGAAATGGCCTCGGCCGAGCGCGGGCCGCCGGGGGACGCCGCGATCTCGATCAGGGCGCGCACGGCGTAGTCCACCTTCGCCGAGATCTTCACCTGAGCCCTCTCACCACGGAGAAAGTATCCCCCCGCTGTGCGCCGAGTGTGCAGCTAAGCATGCAGTACCGGCCGGTATGGGTGCTCAACTTCAGACTCGCGCAGACGTGCGCACCCCCGGACTGGATGTCCGGGGGTGCGCAGAGCCGTGCTGTGGTTTGTCAGCCGCCGCCGCCGCCGCCACCGCCGCCGCCGTCACCGCCGCCGGACCATTTGCCGCCCCAGTCACCCGGGTCGTCCCAGTCGCCGCGGTGGCTGCGCTGGCCTTTGTGGCCCTTGCCCCGGTCGCCGCGGTCGCCGCGGTCGGAGTAGTCGCCGTGGCGCTTGTGGTGCCCGGAGTGCCGGCCACGCCGCTCGTCCGGCATCTGCGGGGTCAGCTGACCCGCCGCATGTGACGGGTCCACGTTGAACGGGCCCGAGTCGTTGCCGTCCTGATCGCCGCGGCCGTTGTCGCGGTTGCTGTTGTCGTCGGACTGACCACTGCGGCCGTTGCCGTTGTTGTTGTCGTCCGACTGACCATTGCGGTGGTTGTCGTTGTTGTTGTCCGACTGATCGTCGTTGCCGTTGTCGCCCCGACCGTTGTTGTCGTCGTTGCTCGGCTTGCTCTGCGACTGCCGGTTGTCGCCGTGGTTGTTGCCGTCCTGCGACTGGTTGTTGGCACCCTGCTGGCCGTTGTCCGGCGTGCTCTTGTCGCCCTGCTGGGACTGCGTCGGCGTCTGCTCGGTCGCCGCCGGGCTCTGCTGCTGCTGGTCGCCCTGCTGGTTGTCGCCCTGCCGGTTGTTGCCCTGCTGCTGCGCGTTGCCCTGCTGGTTGTTGCCCTGCTGTGGGTTGCCCTGCTGCTGTCCGGCGCCCTTCTCCGGGCCGGGCTGGTTCTGGTCGCCCTGCTGGTGGGTGATCGAACTCGGGTCGAAGCCCGCAATCGTCGGCGGCGCCTCGGCGCCCGGTTGGTCGCCGGCCTGCTGAGCGCCGCCCTGCTGAGCGCCGCCCTGGTCGCCACCCTGCTGGTCGCCGCCCTGATCGCCCTGACCGGACGGCAGCAGGCCGGTGTCAGCCAGCGGGTTGTCGCTCTGACTCCCCTGACCCTGGTCCCCCTGGCCGGACGGGTCCAGGCCGGTACCCGGGAACGGACTGTCGGTCGGCCCCTGGGGCTGGCTCTGGTCGCCAGTGCCCTGCGGTGGGACCGCGACGGGTGGCACTGACGGCGAGGGCACGTTCCCGGCCTGCGCCAGCGGTGCTTCGCTGTGCACGCCCTGCGCGCCCGCCAGCGACGGCGCGGCCGCCAGCACCAGACCGGCTCCCATCGCCATCCAGAGGCGGCGTGTTTTGAACATGTCCCCATCCCCTCGTCCCGAGGCGGGGTCGAACCTCCCCACCCAGTGGTGCACAAGTGAAGCCCATATACCACTGAGATTCGTGATGAAACGCCGGTGGGTCGTTCACTACTCCTGAAGGCGGACGACCAGCGTGGGCAGGTCGCCCGGCACACCGCGGGCCAGCAGCGCGTCCAGCGCGGCCGTGTCCAGGTGCTCGGTGACCAGGTCGGCCAGGGCATCCAGGCGGGCCTCGCGGACCGCGGCAAAGGCCACCGGCGCCCCCAGCCGGTACGAGCGCCCGGCCAGCGCCGCGACCTCGGAGAGGAACGCCCGCCGGAAGCCGTCGGACTCCAGCAGGCCGTGCCAGGTGGTGCCGCAGACCGGGCCGGCGCGGGTGCCGCCGGGGAAATCCGCACTGCCGGGGTTCGCGGTGACCACGCCATGGTGGATCTCGTAACCGGCTACCGGGTGACCGTCGGCCCTTCCGGCAACGCGGCGAACCACCTTGTCCGGCCCGAAGCGCACCGTGCACGGCAGCAGCCCCAGGCCGGCGACCTCGCCGGCGCGGGACTCCACGTCGTCGATGATGCTGCGCGCCAGCATCTGGTAGCCACCGCAGATGCCGAGCACCGGACGACCGGCAGCGGCGTGCGCGCTCACCGCCGCGGCCAGGCCGCGCTCGTGCAACCAGGTCAGGTCGGCCACCGTGGCCTTGCTCCCCGGCAGGATGACCAAGTCGGCGTCCACCAGATCGGCCGGGTCGTCGACCCAACCGACGCACACACCCGGTTCGGCGGCCAACGGGTCGGCGTCGGTGAGATTGGAGATGCGGGGCAGCCGCACCACCGCCACCCGCAGCTCATCCGGCCCGCCCGCGGCCGGGCCGGGACGGCCGCGGGCATCCAGCGCGAGGGAGTCCTCCACGTCCATCCACAGGTCCGACCGCCAGGGAAGCACGCCGTACACCTGACGTCCGGTCATCTGCTGCAGGCCGGTCAGGCCCGGCGCGAGCAGCGCCGGGTCGCCGCGGAACTTGTTCACCACGAAGCCGGCGATCAGTGCCTGGTCGGCGGGTTCGAGCACGGCCAGCGTGCCGAACATGGCGGCCAGCACGCCGCCGCGGTCGATGTCGCCGACCACGATCGTGGGCAGGCCGGCCGCGCGGGCCAGGCCCATGTTCGCGATGTCGTCGGCGCGCAGGTTGATCTCCGCCGGGCTGCCCGCGCCCTCGCAGATCACCACGTCGAACCGGGCGCGCAGCTCCGCCAGCGCCTCCTGCACCGCGTCGAACAGTTGCGGTTTGAGCTCGCGATAAGTCATCGCGGTGACGTTGCCGATGGCTTTTCCGCGCAGCACCACCTGCGAGCTGCGGTCGGAATTCGGCTTGAGCAGTACCGGGTTCAGCGCGGTTTCCAGGTCGATGCCGGCCGCGGCGGCCTGCATGGCCTGCGCCCGGCCGATCTCCCCGCCGTCGGCGGTGACCGCGGAGTTGTTCGACATGTTCTGTGCTTTGAACGGGGCCACGCTGATGCCGCGCCGGTGCAGCCACCGGCACAACCCGGCGACCAGCACGCTCTTACCGGCGTCCGAGGACGTGCCGGCTACCAGCAACCCGCCACTCATGCCCGCGCTCCGGCAGCCACTACGGCCAGGCCCGCGGCGGCGGCCCCGACCAGCCGGGACAGCCGCACCGCCCGACCGATGTCGGCGGGCTGCGGCGCCCGTCCGGATGCGTTGAGCAGCGGGCGGTCCTCGACGTAGCCGGGATAGCTGTTGCTGCCGCCCAACCGCACACCCAGCGCGCCCGCCGCTGCTGCCTCGCACCAGCCGGCGTTCGGGCTGGGGTGGGCGCCGCGGTCGGCCCGCAGTACTGCCACCGTCGCTGCCGGGGCACCGCCAACCCCCGGCGCGAGAGCGACGGTCAGCAGGCCGGTAAGTCGAGCGGGCAGCAGGTTCGCGACGTCGTCCAGCCGGGCGGCCGCGGTGCCGAACCGGCGATAGCGCTCGTCGCGGTAGCCGACCATGGCGTCCAAGGTGTTCACCGCTCGATAGCCCAGCAGGCCAGGCACCCCGGCCAACGCGCCCCAGCACAACGGCGCGACCACCGCGTCGCCGGTGTTCTCCGCCACCGACTCCACGGTGGCCCGGGCGAGCTCGGGTGCGCCCAGCCCGTCCGGGTTGCGGGCGCACAGATGCGAGAGCCGGGCCCGAGCGGCGGGCAGGTCGTCGCGGTCCAGGGCCGCGGCCATCGCGACGCCCTGCCGGGCCAGCGAGGTCCCGCCCAGCACCGTCCAGGTGGCCAGCGCGGTGCCGGCCATCCGGGCCAGCGGTCGGCCCGCGGTCACCCGTTCCACCGCGATCCCGAGCACCACCGGTCCGGCCACGGCCAGCGAGGTGTAGCCGAGTCCGGCGGCCCGGGAGTCCCGCCGACAGCGACGCTCCAGCCCGCCCGCCAGCCGACCGAATCCGGCCACCGGGTGCCCGCGCCGCGGGTCGGCGAACACCGCGTCGAGCAGGCAACCGACGGCCAACCCCAGCGCACGCGCCTTACTCCCCCGCGTCACCGGTCCCTCCAACCTCCGCGCCGGCATGCTGGCCCGCATGGCCGAGCCGATTCTGGTGGGATCCGTGATCATCCCCGAGGCCGACCTGAGTTGGCGATTCTCCCGGGCCTCCGGACCGGGTGGGCAGAGCGTCAACACCACCGACTCCCGGGTGGAGTTGGTCTTCGACCTGGCGGGCAGCACGGCGTTCTCGCCGACGCTGCACCGGCGCGCGCTGGCGCGCCTGGCCGATCGTTTGGTGGACGGCGCCGTGGTGGTGGTCGCCTCCGAGCATCGGTCCCAGTTGCGCAACCGGGACACGGCCCGGGAACGGCTGGCCGAGCTGCTCGCCGAGGCCACCGCGCCGCCGCCGAGGCCACGCCGGCCGACCAAACCCAGCGCCTCGGCCAAGGCACGCCGGCTGGACGAGAAATCACGGCGTGGCCAGGTCAAGCGGCTGCGCCGCGACGTCGACGACTGACGCGACGTCAGGCCACCAGGCGGGCGATGGCGATCACGCCGATGGCGACGATGATCGCGCGCAACGCGGCGGGCGACAGGCGCCGTGCGTAGCGGCCACCGAGGAAGCCGCCGATCATCGACCCGACGGCGATCAGTCCGGCCACCGTCCAATCGATGTGATGCACCGTCACGAACAGCAGGGCGGCGGTGAGGTTGGCGGTCAGCGCGAGCGCGTTCTTCAACGCATTGAGGTGCTGCATATCCGCACGCAGCATGGTGCTGAGCACGCCGATGAGCATGATGCCCTGCGCAGCCCCGAAGTAGCCGCCGTAGACGCCGACGGCAAACACCGCGGCCATCATCAGCCACGTGCGGTCGCGCGGCTCGTCCTGCGCCTGCCGGGTCGACAGCAGTTTGCTCAGCTGCGGCTGCACCAACACCAGCAGCAGAGCGCTGCCGATGAGGAACGGCACGATCGCCTTGAACGCGCTGGCCGGCGCGGTGAGCAGCAGTACGCCGCCGAGGATCGCACCGAGCACGGAGACCGGGACGAACTGGATCAGCCGATGGCGCAGCGCCCGCAGTTCCGGCCCGTAGGCCCACAGCGCGGCCGCGGAGCCGGGCACCAGGCCGACGGTGTTGGAGACGTTGGCCAACAGCGGCTGGTAGCCGATGGCCACCAACGTCGGGAAGGTGACCAGGGTCCCCGACCCGGCCACCGCGTTGATCGCGCCCGCCGCCAACCCGGCGGCCAGCACCGCGGGCACATGCCAGGCGATCACCGGCCGCGACTCACCCGGAGCCCGCGCGCAACCGGCTGAGCAGCACCGGTCGCAACAGCAGGGTGCCCATCACAGCCATCGCGGTGAACGCCACCACCTGCAGTCCGAACCCGGCGTCGGTGCGAGCGGCAATCAACGACGGCACCAGCGCGGCGCCACCGAAGGTGGCGAACACCAGGTCTTGGCGCACCGCCTCAATCAGCGCCAACGCGGCCAGCGCGATCAACCACCACGCCCAGGGGTCCACCCGTCCATCGTAGGGACCCCGGTTCGCGGGCCGAGTGAGGCCGCACGGGTGACGTTTCCGCCCGTTTCGCGCCCGTTCGGGTCAGCGCGTTGGCCGGTGGCCGAGGGCCGCGCCGAGCATCGAAAGCACCAACTGTCCCGTCCGCACCGGGGGTGCGGCGGATGGCGACGGAGGTGCACTTCTTGGTGGGCCGGGGTACGCGGACCGCGGGGCGCAGCCGCATGGCGGTCGGCCTGCTGGGCGTCGGCGCGCTGCTGGGCGGCGCGGCGCTGGTGCTGGCGCCCGCGGATGCGGCCACCACGCTCACCTGGGACCGGTTGGCGCGCTGCGAGAGCGGCGGGGACTGGGCGTCCAACACCGGCAACGGCTATTACGGCGGGCTGCAGTTCGCTCCGGGCACCTGGCGCGCCTTCGGCGGGCGGCAGTTCGCCCGGCGCGCGGACCTGGCCACCCGACCACAGCAGATCGCGGTCGCCGAGCGGGTGCTGGCCGAGCAGGGCTGGCACGCGTGGCCCGCCTGCTCGCAACGCCTCAACCTGACCCCCGCCGACGCGTTCGGCACGCCGGACGTGCTGCTGCCCACGCCTGCCCCGACGCCGACGCCGACGCCCACGCCCGCCCCGGTGCCGACGTCGCCGGCCCGCCCGACGCCCGTGCCCGTCCCGACCCAGCCCGCGCCGACGCCCGGCGGGACCCCGCCGGCACCGACCGCCACACCCGGCGCGACCCCGCCGGCATCGCCGGCACCTGCGCCGACGTCCGCACCGCCGGCGAACCCGGCGGCTGCGCCGAGTGTTCCGTCGCCGTCCACCGCTGCGTCCCCGACGGCTTCAGCGAGCGCTGCCCCGTCGGCCGTCCCCACATCGCCGGCCCCGACCGGCAGCCCCGTGCCGGTACCCGCGTCCGGGCAGAGCACGCTGGTGCTCAAGCCGCACGCGCACGTGCCCGCGCCCAAGCCGCCGACGGCCGCGAAGCCTAAGGCCAAGCCGCACCGGGCGAAGCGTTCGGCCGCACACGGGGTGCACGTGGTCCGTCGCGGCGAGACGTTGACCGGCATCGCCGCCCAGCACCACACCACTGCGCAGAAGCTGCACCGGGACAACCGCCGGGCGATCGGGCGTAACCCGGACCACCTCGAGCCCGGCACGCGCCTGCGCTACTGAGGCGTTGCGAGGTGGCGGCTACGCCAATCGGGCGGCGAACCGGGCGCCGTCGCGGCTGAGCACCAGGGGCACGCCGAAGCACGCGGTCAGGTTCGCCTCGGTCAAGGTGGTGAACAACTCCCCGGAGGCGACCACCCGGCCGTCGCGGAGCATCAGCACGTGCGTGATACCCGGCGGGATCTCCTCGACGTGGTGGGTCACCATGATCATCGTCGGGGCGAACGAGTCGCGGGCCAGCCGGGAGAGCCGCCGCACCAGGTCCTCGCGTCCGCCCAGGTCCAGCCCGGCGGCAGGCTCGTCGAGCAGCAGCAGTTCCGGGTCGGCCATCAAGGCCCGGGCGATCTGCACGCGCTTGCGTTCACCCTCGGACAGCGTGCCGAACGTCCGGTTGAGGTACTCGCTCATGCCGAGTACCCGCAGCAATAACTCGGCCCGCTCCACGTCGACCTGCGCGTAGTTCTCCCGGAACCGACCGACCACCGCGTAGGCCGCGGTGAGCACCACGTCGCGGACCTTCTCGTTGCGCGGCAGGCGATCCGCGAGCGCCGCGCTGGCCAGGCCGACCCGCGGCCGTAGCTCGAACACATCGGTCTCGCCGAGCACCTCGCCGAGGATGGCCGCCCAACCAGAGGTCGGGTGCAGATGGCCGGCGACGATCTGCAACAGCGTGGTCTTGCCCGCGCCGTTGGGGCCGAGCACCACCCAGCGCTCCCCGGCCCACACCTGCAGGTGAATGTCGTCCAGCAAGCGGGCGCCGTCCCGGACGACGCAGATCTCGGCCAGGTCGAGGACCAGGTCCGGTGCGGTGGTGGGGCCGTCGACGGGCGCGTGGTGGGGCGTGGTCATCGCCGTCAACCTAGCCTGTCGACGGCTGCGAACATGCCGCCGACCGGCGCCCGACGCGCCCGCCATTGCGCGGGAGTTGCTCGCCCGGCGGCCTTCGCGGCTTACCCTGGCGCTCGTGGATCCATCACGTTGCGGCCGTTTGGTCGCCTGGGGCAACGCGGTGCTGGCCGGCCTGATCAGTCCGGACACCGCTGCCGATCAGGTGGCCGGCGCTGATGCCTGCCATCGGGTGAGTGGCCCGGATCGGGCCGAGACCACGCTGCCCGTGGTGCTGGCCGGATTGCGCTCGGCCGGCGTGCGCGGACTACTGCTGGTGCTGCCGGTGCCCGGCGATCCTTCCGGGCTGCCGGGGCCGGCCGGCTTCAACAACCGGGCGTTGGAGGCCGGGCAGGCGGTACTCACCGTCGGCGGCAATCCGCAAGGGCTCGTCCCCAGCGTCGACCCGGTCGACCCGGACGGCCCGCCGGGCATCGTGGTGCGCTGGCACGTCGAGGGAGTGCTGACCCGGGCCGGGTACCACCTGCCGTCGCTGGCCGAGGCCGAGCGGGAACTGTCGGAGACGTTACGGGAGGTCACCGTCGCGCTGTCCGAACTGGACCTGGCCCGGTGGCGCCCCCAATTGGCGGAGGCGCTGAGCGAGATCCGCTCCGGAACCGGCGCCCCCGGCCTGGCGCCGGGCTACCCGGGCCGCGCGCACCGGGTGCTGGCCTCCGCGCAACGCCTGGCCGCGATCGCCGATCTGGTGCGCGCCGACCCGGCCGGCGCCGCCGCCGCGGGCAGCACCTCCACCCGCGATGCCCTGCTCCGCCCCCTGGCCACCGCCGCCCGCCGGGCCACCGTCGCCGCCTTCAACTCCGTCGCCGAACCCCACATCGCGGCGGCCTCCTCGTAGCGCATGACATGCGCAACGGTTTCAGCGCTGGGCGAGGGAGGCGTACAGCTGCGCGGTGCGGGAGGCGATTTCGGGCCAGGAGAACTGGGTGACGGCGCGTTCGCGGCCGGCTTTGCCCATGGCGGCGGCGCGGGAGGGGTCGCGCAGCACGGTGTTGACGGCGGCGGCGAAATCGGTGGCGAAGCCGTCGGGGTCCCGCGGGATGCCGGTGCCATCGTCCAGCTGATCGATCGCCACCAGCAGTCCGGTCTCGCCGTCGGCGACGACCTCGGGGATGCCGCCGGTGGCGGTGGCGACCACAGCGGTCTCGCAGGCCATCGCCTCGAGGTTGACGATGCCCATCGGCTCATACACCGAGGGGCAGACGAACACCGTGGCGTGGCTGAGGATCTGCACGACGTCGGGCCGCGGTAGGGATTCGGAGATCCAGATCACCCCGTCGCGTTCGGCCCGCAAGATGTTCACCAGGTCGGTGACCTCGGTGAGGATCTCTTTGGTGTCCGGCGCGCCCGCGCACAGCACGATCTGGGCGTCGGAGTCGAAGGATTGGGCCGCGTGCAGCAGGTAAGGCAGACCCTTCTGCCGGGTGATCCGACCGACGAACACCACCGTGGGCCGCTCCGGGTCCACCTGGTGACGCAGCATCAGATCGGTGCCCGGGTCGGGTGCGTACTGGTCGGTGTCGATGCCGTTGTGAATCACCGATACCTTCGCCGGGTTCACGTTCGGGTAGCAGCGCAACACGTCGGCGCGCATGCCGGCGGAGACGGCGATCACCGCGTCGGCGGCCTCCACCGCGGTCCGCTCCGCCCACGAGGACAGCGCGTACCCGCCGCCGAGTTGCTCGGCCTTCCACGGCCGCAGCGGCTCCAGCGAGTGGGTGGTCATCACGTGCGGCATGCCGTGCAGCAACTTCGCGGTGTGCCCGGCCATGTTCGCGTACCAGGTGTGACTGTGCACCAGATCCGCGCCCGCGGCTCCTGCGGCCATCTGCAGATCGACACCCAACACGCCCAACGCCGCGTTCGCGTCGGCCAGTTCTGACGGTACGTCGTAGGCCTGCACGCCCGCCTCGGACCGTGGCGCACCGAAACAGTGCACCCGCACGTCGAGCAGGTGGCGCAGCTCGCGGGCGAGGTACTCCACGTGCACGCCGGCCCCGCCGTACACCTCGGGCGGGTACTCGCGGCTGAACAGGTCGACGCGCATGGGGCGGAGGCTACCCCCGCGCCCCACGTCCACCCACCGTGCCACCTAGGCTTTCCGCCATGGCCGCTTCCCGGGTTCTTGCGATAGTGCTGGCCGGTGGCGAGGGCAAGCGGCTGATGCCGCTGACCACCGACCGCGCCAAGCCCGCGGTGCCCTTCGGCGGGATCTACCGGCTGATCGACTTCGTGCTGTCCAACCTGGTCAACGGCGGCTACCTGAAGATCGTCGTGCTGACCCAGTACAAGAACCACAGCCTGGACCGGCACATCTCCCGCACCTGGCGCATGTCCGCGATGCTCGGCAACTACGTCACCCCGGTGCCCGCCCAGCAACGGCGTGGCCCGCACTGGTTCGCCGGCTCCGCCGACGCGATCTTCCAGAACCTCAACCTGATCGAGGACGAGCAGCCCGAACACGTGGTGGTATTCGGCGCCGACCACATCTACCGGATGGACCCCCGACAGATGGTCGCCCAGCACGTCGATTCCGGGGTCGGCGTCACCGTCGCCGCGGTGCGCCAACCGCGCGCCATTGCCGATCAGTTCGGGGTGATCACCACCGACTCCACCGGGTCCCGCATCGAAGCCTTCCTGGAGAAGCCGCACGAGGTTGAGGGACTGCCCGACTCGCCCGAGGAGATCTACGCCTCCATGGGCAACTACGTCTTCCGCACCTCGGCGTTGGTCAACGCCGTCACCGAGGACGCGCTGGACCCGTCCAGCCGACACGACCTGGGCGGCAACATCATTCCCCGGCTGGTCGCCCAGGGGCAGGGTGGCGTCTACGACTTCTCGGACAACGACGTACCCGGGCCGGAGGGCCGCGAGTCGGCCTACTGGCGCGACGTGGGAACCCTGGATGCCTTCTACGACGCGCACATGGACCTGATCTCGGCCAACCCCGCGTTCAACCTCTACAACCGCGAGTGGCCCATCTACACCCTGCAGGATGCGTGGCCGCCGGCCCGGTTCGTGGGCGGCACCGAGGGCGTGACCGGGCACGCGGTGGAGTCGATGATCTCCGGTGGGGTGCAGATCGCCGGGTCCGTGGAACGCTCCGTGCTCTCCCCCGGCGTGGCCGTCGGGCGCAACGCCCGGGTTGAGGGCTGCGTGTTGCTCGACGGGGTGCGCATCGGCCAGGACGCCGCGGTGCGCAACGCCATCCTGGACAAGAACGTGGTGGTGCCGGACGGCTTCCGGCTCGGCTTCTCCGATTCCGACAGCAGCCTGCCCCGGGTCACCGTCACCAAGGACGGCATCCGGGTGGTGTCCAAGGGCACCGGTCTCACCCTGCCCGGATGACCGATCGCACGCTGCTGGTCACCGTCACCGGGCGGGATCGACCCGGCGTTACCGCCGCGTTGTTCGACGCGCTGATCGGCTATGACGCCGAGGTGCTCGACGTCGAGCAGGTGGTCATCCGCGGCCGGCTGCTGCTCGGCGTGCTGGTCTCCCCCGGCACCGAGGAGGCCGCGCTGCGCGCCGCGGTGGCCGGCGCCGCGCACGCCACCGGCGTCGACGTGGAGATCGCCTCGGGCAGCGGGGACAACGTCCCGCGGCGCAGCGGTCGGTTGCACGTGACGATCCTGGGCCGCCCGCTCGGCACCGCGGCGATGGCCGGGCTGGCTGCGCGCATCGCGGGCTGCGGGGCGAACATCGACCGGATCATGCGGCTGTCCCGCACCCCGGTGACCAGCCTGGAACTGGACATCTCCGGGGCCACCGACCCGGACCGGCTGCGCGCCGAACTGGCCGCCGAGGCCGCCGCCCGTGGGGTGGACATCGCGGTCACCCGCGCCGGGCTGCACCGGCGTGGCCGGCGCCTGGTGGTGATGGACGTGGACTCCACCCTGATCCAGGACGAGGTCATCGAACTGCTCGCCGCGCACGCGGGCTGCGCGGGCGAGGTCGCCCGGGTCACCGAGGCGGCCATGCGCGGCGAATTGGACTTCGAGGCCTCGCTGCGCGCCCGGGTGGCACTGCTGGCCGGGCTGGACGCGAGTGTGATCGACGCGGTGCGGGCCGCTGTTCGGCTCACGCCGGGCGCGCGCACGTTGATCCGCACGCTCAAGCGGCTCGACCACGAGGTGGCCATCGTCTCCGGTGGCTTCACCCAGATCACCGACTCACTCGTCGCCGAACTGGACCTGGACTATTCCGCGGCCAACACCCTGGAGATCGTCGACGGCACACTCACCGGTGGGCTGACCGGTCCGATCGTGGACCGCGCCTACAAGGCCGCCATGCTCGAGCACTTCGCCGAGCGGGCCGGGGTTCCACTGTCCCAGACGGTGGCCATCGGGGACGGCGCCAACGACCTGGACATGCTCGCGAGAGCCGGGCTCGGGGTGGCGTTCAACGCCAAGCCCTTGGTCCGCAAATCCGCGCACGCCGCGATCAACGTGCCCTACCTGGACGCGCTGTTGTTCCTGCTCGGCATCAGCCGGGAGGACGTCGAGGACGCGGACGCGGAGAATCTCTAGCCGCGGGCCACCGTCATCGCGGTCAACTCCGCGCTGCCCTCGGCGAGCTTGGCCCACTTGCCGGGCAGGTGCAGCACGGCCACCGCCGCGGTGCCGAAGTTCTGCCGGGCGCGCAGCAGGTTCTCCTCCGAACCCGAGCCCGCCAGCGCCAGCACCAGGTACTGCAGGCCCGGATTGTGCCCACACAGCACCACGCGGCGGGCATCCTCAGCCACCTCGCGCAACACCTGCAGCAGCTCGTCCTCCTCGCCGCCGTACACCGCGCGCTCGAAGATGGTCCGCACCCCGTCCCCGAGTTCGGCCGCGGCCAGCGCCCAG
The DNA here is from genome assembly GCA_036493475.1 of Sporichthyaceae bacterium. Taxonomy (NCBI): domain Bacteria; kingdom Bacillati; phylum Actinomycetota; class Actinomycetes; order Sporichthyales; family Sporichthyaceae; species Sporichthyaceae bacterium. Next base: position 68,488 of record DASXPS010000046.1, read on the forward strand.
GTCTCCTTGGCCCGCACCGCGGTGGAGCACACCGTCAGGTCCGGGTGCAGGCCGTGCTCGGCAAGCCAGCGGCCCGCCGCCAGCGCGTCGACCCGCCCGCGGGCGGTCAGCGGGCGGTCGTGGTCGGTATAAGCGCCGCGCTCGGCCTTGGCGTGCCGCAGCACGATCAATTGGCGGCTCATCCGTGTGCCGCACCCCAACAGGCCAGCAGCACCAGGCCGACGAAGAAGATCACCATGGTCAGCAGGATCTTCAGCCCCTGCCGACGATTGTTCGCCAACTCGTCCGGCGCCACCGGTGGCGGCGAACCGGACGAGCCGGTACTGCCCTCACTCATGGGTCCAGTTTCGCACGAACCCCGCCGGAACGCCGTCAGCCACCCATCGCGTGCACGCCGCCGTCCACGTGCACGATCTCACCGGTGGTCGCCGGGAACCAGTCCGACAGCAACGCCACACAGCCCTGCGCGGCCGGCACCGGGTTCGCGATGTCCCAGCTCATCGGCGCGCGGGTCTTCCACACGTGCTCGAACTCGTCGAAACCGGGGATCGACTTGGCGGCCATCGTGCGAATCGGGCCCGCCGCCACCAGGTTGGAGCGCACCCCGGACGACCCGAGGTCCCGGGCCAGGTACCGGGAGCAGGACTCCAGCGCGGCCTTGGCCACCCCCATCCAGTCGTACTTGGGCCAGGCCACGGTGGCGTCGAAGGTCAGCCCGACCAGCGAGGCGCCCGATGCGGGGTACAGCTCGCGGGCGGCCATGGCCAGCGCCTTGTAGGAGTACGCCGAGACGTGCACGGCGGTGGCCACGTCATCCCAGGCGGTGTTGAGGAAGTTGCCACCCAGCGCCGCCTCCGGCGCGAACCCGATCGAGTGCACCACCCCGTCCAGACCGTCCAGGCCGGCCGCGCGCACGTTGGCGGGCAACGCCTCCAGATGCGCGGCGTCGGTGACGTCCAGCTCGATCACCTCGGCCGGTTGCGGCAATCGACCCGCGATACGGGTGGTCAGCCGCAGCACCCGGCCGTAGGAGGACAGCACGACACTCGCGCCCTCCTCCTGGGCCAGCCGCGCCACGTGGAACGCGATGGAGGCGTCGGTGAGCACGCCGGTGACCAGAACACGCTTGCCATCGAGCAGTCCCATGTCGAAGCCCTCCTCAGTGACCCATGCCCAGTCCGCCATCCACGGGGATGACCGCACCGGTGATGTAGGCGGCGTGCTCGCCGGCCAGGAACAGGCAGACACCCGCGATCTCGTCGGTCTGCCCATAGCGGCCCAGCGGAACCGAACCGAGGATCTGCTTTTGCCGTTCCTCGGTCACCTCCGCGGTCATCGCGGTCTCGATGAATCCGGGCGCAACGACATTCGCGGTGATGTTGCGCGACCCCAACTCCCGCGCCATGGACCGGGCCATCCCGATCAGCCCGGACTTCGAGGCCGCATAGTTCACCTGACCCGGCGAGCCCAACAGTCCGACCACCGAGGAGATGAAAATGATGCGTCCCTTGCGCTGGCGCAGCATTGATTTCGCGCCGCGCTTGGCCACCCGGAACGAGCCGGTCAGGTTGGTGTCCAACACCGCGGTGAAGTCGTCCTCGCTCATCCGCAGCAGCAACGTGTCCCGGGTGATGCCCGCATTGGCGATCACCACCTCGACCGGGCCGTGTGCGGCCTCCGCCTCGGCGAAGGCCGCGTCCACCGCTGCGGCGTCGGTCACATCGCATTTCACGCCCAACACGCCGTCGGGCAGCTCGCCCGAGCGGTAGGTGACCGCCACCTGGTCCCCCGCCGCGACGAACGCCTCCGCGATCGCCCGTCCGATCCCCCGATTACCCCCGGTCACCAGTACCGAACGACTCACCTGTGAATTCTCCCTGCTCGCGCGTCCGCCAGAATCTGGTCGCGTCCAAGCTCAGCACGCTATCGGTGCCCGCCTCACGGCAACCCCACCCACCCCGACCACGACACGCCGGCATCACGGAATGATCAACTCCACTGGCGCCCGGTGTTGGTTTGCTTGCATCGTGTTCCAGCCGATCGGAAGGCAGGGCCCCTTGGCACGCCCGCAAACCTGGCGCTCAGTCGCCGGCGCGACGTCTGTCGCCCTGCTCTGCGCGGGCTGCGGCGGCGGGGTCAACCTGCCGTTCACCGGCGGCGGCAACAACGGCCCCAAGGACGACGCGGCCACCGCCGGGGCGGCCTTTCTGTCCGACTGGTCCGCGGGCAACCTGACCGCGGCCGCCGACCGCACCACCGAGCCCACCCAGGCGCACGCCGCGCTGGACGAGCTCGCCACCCGGCTGCGTCCGGACAAGCGCACGTTCGCCCCCGGCAAGGTGAGCAACTGCGGCGATTCCGCGCCCTGCACGATGCCCTTCCACGCCGATCTGCTGCTCAACGCGCTGGGCGACTGGAATTACGACGGCAGGCTGTCGCTGGTGCACCAGCAGGTCGGGGCGACCAAGAAGTGGCTGGTGGCGTGGTCGCCGAGTGTGATCCACCCGCTGCTCACCGACGACACCACGCTCGCCCGGGTGCGGCACCTGCCGCCGCGGGCCGCGATCCTGGACCGCAGCGGCCGAGCGCTGGTGGACAACCAGGCGGTGGTCAAGGTCGGGGTGAAGGCCGGTGACGTGCCGGACGGCACCATCGAGAAGCTCGCCGACCTGCTCGACGTGAACGTGGACGGCTTGACCACCCGCACGAACCAGGCGCAGGACGGTCAGTTCGTCGAGGCCGTGGTGCTGCGCAAGTCCGACTACCTGGACAAGAAAGCGTCGTTGGACCAGATCGGCGGGGTGGTCACACAGGACGGCACGTTGTCCCTGGCACCGACCCGGGCCTTCGCCCGGGAGGTGCTCGGCACGGTGGCCACCGCGACCGCGGCGTCGTTGCAGAACGCCGGTCCCACCGCCTCGGCGGCCGACTCGGTCGGGTCGTTCGGCCTGCAGGCGATCTACCAGAAGCAGTTGGCCGGCCGGCCGCGCGGCGAGATCGACCTGGTCAAGCGGGACACCAGGGCCGTGGTCAGCACGCTGAGCACCTTCACCGAGGTGCCCGGCTCGCCGGTGCACACCACGTTGGACCTGACCGTGCAACGCGCCGCGGAGAACGCGGTGGCGCTGACCGGGGAGAACTCCTCGCTGGTGGCCATCGACATCCGCACCGGCGACATCCTCGCGGTGGCCAACGGCCCGGCGGACAAGGCCGGCGAGGACCGCGCACTCAACGGGCAGTACGCGCCCGGCTCCACCTTCAAGATCATCACCGCCGCGGCGTTGCTGGCCGGCGGTTTGGAGCCGACCGACACGGTCAACTGCCCGTCCAGCATCACCGTGGACGGCAAGAAGTTCACCAACTACGACGGCCTGGGTTCGCTGGGCGAGGTGTCGTTCAGCAGGGACTTCGAGGAGTCCTGCAACACCGCGTTCATCGGTCAGGCGATGAAGCTCCCCGACGACGCCGTGTCCAACACCGCCGACCTGTTCGGCATTGGCGAGGACTGGGACCTGGTGCTGGACAGCTACTCCGGGAACGTGCCGCCGGCCGCCTCGCCGACCGAGCAGGCCGCGGACGCCATCGGGCAGGGCAAGGTGCTGATGAGCCCGTTGGCGATGGCCGTGGTGGCTGCGGCGGTGGCCGCCGGCACCCCGTACGCGCCCCACCTGGTGACCAGTGGCCCGCCCCCGGAGGTGGCGCCGACCGTAGGGCCCAGTGGGGCACCCACGCTGGGACCCGACGACACCGACAACACCGACGACGGCACCGACGACACCGACGATCCGGACTTCCAGGCCACCCCCGACGAGACCCCGATGGCGTACTCGTCCAACCTCGACGTCACTCCGTCCCCGTCGCCCTCGGCCACCTACGGCGGCGACGTGCTGGCGCCGCTGGAGTACGCCACCGCGCTGCGCAACCTGATGTACGCGACGGTGAAGTCGGGCACCGCAACGGTGCTCAAGATCAAGGGCGAGAAGGTGGGCGCGAAGACCGGCACCGCGGAGTACGGCAGCGAGGTGCAGCCCGGCAAGCACGCCTGGATGGTCGGCTTCATGGGCAACATCGCGTTCGCGGTGATCGTGGAACGCGGCGACACCGGCGCCACTACCGCGGGCCCGCTGGCCAAGTCGTTCCTGACCGACGTCAAGGGCTACAACGTGCCGGCCCGGGAGAACGACAACTGACCCGCCGTCGGGCCCGGGCAGCACAGGGTCAGCGGGTGCGGTAGCTCCACAGCCGGTGCCCGCCGCGCAGTCCGGCCTCGTTACCGACCCGGGTGGCCTTGTGCCCGAGGTCGCCGGTGAGGTGCTCGGCATTGCCGCCGCCCAGGTACAGCCGGTCCCAGCCGAGCACGGGCTGCCAGCGGTCCAGCGCCATGGCCACCCGGCGGCTCCACCGCACGTTGCCCAGCGCGAGGCGAGCGTGGTCGCCGAGTTGCTGGTCGTAGGTGTCCCCGTCCCGGAACGGGGCCTGGGACAACTCCAGCTTGGGCACCAACCGGCCGTCGTCGAACAAGGCGGCGCCGAGCCCGGTGCCGAAGGCCAACAGCACCTCGAAGCCGGAACCCTCGATCACCGCGAACCCGGCCAGCTCCGCGTCGTTGACCACTCGCACCGGGCAGCCGAACGCCTCGTTCAACGCGAACGCGGCGTCCCACCGACGCCAGGCCGCCACCAGATCCGGGCGGCGCGGGGTGAACGGACCCGCCTCGGTGATGAAGTGCGGGGTGGCCAGCACCCGGCCGCCGCGGATCATGCCGGGCAGTCCGACGGACACCCGGTCGAACGAGGGCAGCTTGTCCGCGAGCTCGAGCAGCGTGGTGACGAGCAGTTCCGGGGGGCACGGATACGGGGTGAGGATACGCAGCCGGTCGGCCACCGGCTCCCCGGTGCGGTCCAACACCGCGCACTTGATGCCGGTGCCGCCCACGTCGAAGGTCAACGTGGATTCCCGTCCCTCCACGACCCGGTGGGACAACAGACGGTCCATCACTTTCGGGCGGACCACGCGCTCTTTGCTTCTGGGCATTTACTTCACCGTCGGGAAGGACAGACCGGTATGCGCCACCGCGTCGTCGGGCCAACGACTGGTCACGGCCTTACCGCGGGTGTAGAACCGCACCCCCTCGGCGCCGTGCACGTGCGTGTCGCCGAACAACGAGTCCTTCCACCCGCCGAAGGAATAGAACGCCATCGGCACCGGGATCGGCACGTTGACCCCGACCATGCCGATGCTCACCTCCCGCACGAACCGACGGGCGGCCGCGCCGCTGGCGGTGAAGACCGCGGCGCCGTTGCCGTACGGGTTGGCGTTGACCACCGCGATCGCCTCGTCGACGGTGTCCACCCGAACCACTGCGAGCACCGGGCCGAACACCTCGCAGGTGTACAGCTCGGCGTCCAGTGCAACGTGGTCGACCAGGCTGGGACCGACGAAGAAGCCGTCCGCGGCCACCGATTCGCGGCCGTCCACCACCACGGTGGCGCCCTGCGCGCCGGCCCGATCCAGGTGCCCGCGCACCCGCTCGGCCGCCGCGGCGTTGACCAGTGGCCCCATCTCCGAGGCCGGATCCGCGCCGGGGCCGACCCGGATCGCGCCGGCCCGGCCGGCCAACCGGCTGACCAGGCCGTCCGCGGCCCGGCCCACCGCGACCACCACCGAGATCGCCATGCACCGTTGCCCGGCCGACCCGTACGCGGCGCCGGTGATCTCCGCGGCGGCCAGGTCCAGGTCGGCGTCCGGCAGCACCACCGCGTGGTTTTTCGCCCCGCCCAGGGCCTGCACCCGCTTGCCCGCGGCCGAAGCGCGCTGGTGAATGAGTTTGGCGACGGGGGTGGAGCCGACGAAGGACACCCCGGCGATGCCGGGGTGGTCGAGCACCGCCTCGACGGTGCCGCGGTCGCCCTGCACCACGTTGTAGACCCCGTCGGGCAGGCCCGCCTGCTGGTAGAGCCTGGCGATCAACAATGAGGTGGACGGGTCCTGCTCGCTGGGCTTGAGCACGAAGGCGTTCCCGCAGGCGATGGCGATCGGGTGCATCCACAGCGGCACCATCACCGGGAAGTTGAACGGGGTAATGCCCGCGACCACGCCCAGTGGTTGGCGCAGCGAGTACGCGTCCACGCCGGTGGACACCCCGTCGGAGTACTCGCCCTTGAGCAGGTGCGGGATGCCGCAAGCGAACTCCACCACCTCGATGCCGCGGGCCACCTCACCGCGCGCATCGGCCACTACCTTGCCGTGCTCGGCGCTGATCATCGCGGCCAACTCATCGGCGTGCGCGGTCAGCAACTCCCGCATCGCGAACATGACCCGGGCACGGGCCAGCGGCGAGCGTTGCGCCCACGCGGTCTGCGCCTTCGTCGCGGCTTGCGCGGCGGCGTCCACATCGCCGGGTTCACCGAGGACCACGTGCCCGCTCACCGCGCCACGGGCCGGGTCGTACACCGGCGCGGTGCGGGTGGCCCAACCGGCGGTGAGGGCCCCGTCGATCCAGTGCTCGATGCGCTGCATGCCGGTCATCCTGCCCGGTCAGGGGGGTGTTCGATGTCATCGATTGCGGCAGTTGCGCAAGAAGATTTCACCCGGGCCCGTCCCGGGCTTGAGTGCTAACACGGCATGATCACGATTCCGCGGGCTTGGAGGATGCATGTCGTTGCGGTACCGCACTGTCCTGTCGGCGGTGTTGACCGGATCGGTGGTGATGGTCCCCGTCGGCGAGGCGGCGGGCGCCACGGTGGCCTCGTCCGGCCTACTGCCGGCCCATCCCAGCGGTCCCCGGTGCGACGTTGCGCTCGCCCCCCGCCTGCCGGTGGGCACCTACCCCGCGGTGTTCTCCCCCGGCCCCCCGGTGCCGTACCTGTCCGGCTGGACCCCACAGGGGCTGACCACCTGGCACAACTGGGACGGCCAGGGCCACACCGCGTTGCTGCTGGGCATGTACCGCCGCGGTGCGCAGTCCTACCTGGTCGGCATCGACCCGCAGACCGGGGCCCGGTTGGGCACGGTGCGCACCAGGGCCTCTCATCTCGGGGCGCTGGGCGTGGTCGGGCGCTGGGTAATCGCGCAGGACACTCTCAACGGACACCAGAAGGCCGCGGTGCGCCGCTACCCGGTCAGTGCCATGCGTGCGGCGATGCTCACCTCGCAGCGCACCGGCACCAAGCCATACCTGGCGCCCACGGGTACACCGCAACGGGTCCACTCGGTGGGCTTCATGGCGGTCACCGGCAAGTCGATGTGGCTGGGCCGGCACTCCAAGGCCAGGACGACGAAGATGTACCGCTACCGTGCCACGCACAGTGGGCTGCTGCACAGGACCGGTGGGCCCTGGCGGGTGCCACCGCGCACCCAGGGTCTGTTGGTGACCAAGGACCAGTTCGTCTTCACCTCCTCCTACGGTGGGCAGGACGGCACGCTGACGGTGGTCAACCGCGTCGCGCCGAACACCCCGGTGGCGTGTGTGAGCACCCCGGCGCTGCCGGAAAACATGACCATCGACGGCGACAAGGTCTACGCCTCCTACGAGAGCGGGGCCAAGCAGTTCGACAAGCCGAGCACCACCAGCAAGGTCAGCGACCTGCGCACCGGACTGCTGCGCTCGTTGCTGTCCTGGGGCGCGGGCACCGGCGGGTTGGGCGGGCAGGCGCTGGCGCAAATCAGTGCGCTGAACGTGGTGCTCTGACGGAACGTCAGATCCCACTGATGTGCATCAGGAGTTCACCCGGGTGAATCCCGGGCTTCTCCGCGCGCGCGACACGATCGCATCCCCTTCGTGCTGGGAGGATGCATGTCGCTGCGTTACCGCACCGCTGTGTTGGCGGTGCTCACCTCGTCGGCCGTGTTCGTACCGGCCGTCGCCGCCACCGCTGCGCAGAACCCCGCGTCAATCCCGACGTTGGTGCCCGCCGCCCACAGCGGACCCCGGTGCGACGTCACGCACGCCCCGCGCCGGGCCGCGGGCACCTACAGCAAGGTCTTCCGGCACGGCCCGTCCGTACCTCACCTGGCCAATTGGACCCCGCAGGGCCTGAGCACCTGGCACAACTGGGACGACAAGGGTCACAACCTGCTGCTGATGGGCATGTACCGCCGCGGTGCGCAGTCCTACCTGGTCGGTATCAACCCGAAGACCGGGGCGCATGTCGGTACGGTGCGGACCAAGGCCTCACATTTCGGTTCGCTGGGGGTGGCGGGCCACTGGGTGATCGGCCAGAACAGCAGCGGGAAGCACGAGCACAACTACGTGCGCCGCTACCTGACGAGTTCGCTGCGCGACGCGATGAGATCCTCGAAGGCGCACGGCACCAAGCCCTACCTGAGCCCGACGGGAGCGCCGCAGCGCGTGCGCTCGGTGGGCTTCATGGCGGTGACCGGTAAATCGGTGTGGCTGGGTAAGCATTCCAAGGCCAACCCGACGAGGATGTACCGCTACAAGGTCGACTCCGGCGGGCATCTGGAGGAGTCGGGTGGGCCGTGGAAGGTGCCGCCGCGCACCCAGGGGGTACTGGTCACCAAGCACAAGTTCATCTTCTCCTCCTCACACGGCGGTGGTCCGGGCAAGCTGACGGTGGTGGACCGCAGCGCCCCGAACCATCCGGTGGCCTGCGTGACGACGCCGGCCATGCCGGAGAACATGACCATCGACGGGGGCAAGGTCTACGCCTCCTACGAGAGCGGCGCGGGTCAGTACGCCAAGCACGCCAGCAGCAATGTGCGTGACCTGCGCACGGGCCTGCTCCGCAACCTGGTCAACCTGGGCGCGGGCGCCGGCGGTGTCGGCGGCCACGCCGCCGCCCTGTCCGCGCACCACCACCACCGTCACGTGCGCTGATCCGATTACAGCAGCGGGCGCTGCCGGGCTTTCTGCTGTTCGTACCGGGCTCTGGCCTCGACCACGCTCGGTAGGTTCGACACCTCCGCGACCGGCACATCCCACCAGGCCCCCGAGGACGGGGCCGGTGCGCGCGGGTCGGTCCGCACGTGCACGACGGTGGTGCGTTCGGCCGCGAGTGCGGCCTTGAGTGCGTCGCGGAACTCCGCGTGCGTGCCCGCGGTGCGCACGTCCGCGCCGAGGCTGGCGGCGTTGGCGGCGAGGTCCACCGGCAGCGCCTCGCCATCGAGCATGCCGGTTTCCGGGTTGCGGGCCCGGTAGGAGGTGCCGAAACGTTGGCCGCCCAGGGATTCCGATAGCGCACCGATGGAGCCAAAGCCGCTGTTGTCGACCAACACGATGACCAACTTGATGCCCTCGGACACGGCGGTGACGATTTCCTGAGCCATCATCAGATAGCTGCCGTCGCCGACCAGGACGATGACGTCGCGGTCGGGCGCGGCCATTTTCGCGCCCAGGCCGCCGGCGATCTCGTAGCCCATACAGGAGTAGCCGTACTCGACGTGGTACTCCTTCGGGCTGCGCGCCTGCCAGAGCATCTGCAGTTGGCCGGGCATGGACCCGGCCGCGCAGATCACCGTGCCGCCGGCCGGCACGGCGTCGTTCACAGCGCCGAGGATGGCGGTCTGGGTGACCGGGGCGTCCGGTTCGCCGCTGCGGGCGACGGCCGCGATCGGCGCCCAGTCCGCGGATAGCTGATCGGCCCGCGCGGTCCATTCGGCGGGGACGCGGTAGTCGAGCAGGCCGGCCTCGAGTGCCTCCAGTCCAACCCGCGCGTCGGCGACCAGCATGGTGGCGGCGTGTTTGGCCGCGTCGAACGCGGTGATGTTGAGGTTGACGAAGCGCACGTCGGGGTGGGCGAACACGGTGCGCGATGCGGTGGTGAAGTCGGTCCACCGGGTGCCGACGCCGAGCACCACGTCGGCCTCGGCGGCGAGAGTGTTGGCCACCGGGGTGCCGGTGGCGCCGAGCGGGCCGACCGAGTTGGGGTGGTCGAAGGGCAGCGCGCCCTTGCCGGCGTGGGTGTCGGCGACCGGGATCCCGGTCGCCTCCGCGAACGCGGCCAGCGCGGCGGTGGCGTCGGAGTACACCGCCCCCCCGCCGGCCACCAGCAGCGGGCGCTGCGCGCTGCGCAGCACCTGGACCGCGCGGGCCAACGCGGCGGCGTCCGGTGCCGGGCGCGGCACGTGCCAGGTGCGCTCGGCGAACAGGTCCTCGGGCCAGTCATCCGCCTCGGCCTGCACGTCCTGCGGCAGCGCCAGGGTGACCGCGCCGGTGGCCGCCGGGTCGGTGAGCGCCCGCATGGCGCCGAGCAACGCGGCGGGCAGCTGCTCGGGCCGGGTGACCCGGTCGAAGAACACCGACACCGGCGCGAACGCGTCGTTCACCGACAGCCCCGGCCCGCCGGGCACCTCGAGCTCCTGCAGTACCGCGCCGGCCGCGCGGGTGGCGAACACGTCACCGGGCAGCAGCAGCACCGGGAGCCGGTTGATGGTGGCCAGTGCGGCGCCGGTGACCATGTTGGTCGCGCCCGGCCCGACCGAAGTGGTGCAGGCCAGTGTGGCCAACCGGTCGTTCATCCGGGCGTAGGCCACCGCGGCGTGCACCATGGCCTGCTCGTTGCGGGCCAGGTGGTACGGCAGCTCCGCGTCACCGCTGAGGTGGCCCTGCAGCAGCGCCTGCCCGATGCCGGCCACGTTGCCGTGCCCGAAGATGCCGAAGCAGCCGGGGATCAGTCGGTGCCGCACCCCGTCCCGCTCGCTGTACTGCACGGACAGGAACCGCACCAGCGCCTGCGCCACCGTCAATCGCATGGGGCCCATCCTGCCCGGTCCGGCCTCACCCCGCGGGGGGGTTGTCCACCACGGTGATCGTGCCGTCCCGGGCCGCACCGGCAGACGCGTTCCGTAAACACTCGGCGCCACAGGGTGAATCAAATCCACCGAAGGTGCCGGCCCGGGCCGGCACCTTCGTGCCGATACCGACGCCGATTACCCGCCGGGTAACGCGAATCCCCTTACCCGTCGAGTAATCGACATCATTCCCGCCACACCTGACGATAAGTCACGCGACGTCGCAGATCCGCGGCCCGCGTCCGATCCCAGCAAGGAGGAATGACGTCATGACTGTCACGACCGAGCGCACTGCACACCTCGAGAACCTGTTTGCGCCGCGCGTCTGGACCCCGGATCTGTTCGCGGACTTCTGGGCCGGCCCGGACGTGCGATTCGTGCGGCAGATCATCACCGACGACATCGTCGGCTACTGGCCCGGCGGCCGCGTGGTCACCGGTGCCGAGGACTACGTGGCGGCGCTGGAGGAGCTGTTGGCCCTGCTGCCCGACCTGCGCCTGGAGGTTCCCGAGCGAGCGACCACCGCCGACGGTGAGTACGGCTTCAGCCGGTGGATCATGCGGGCCACCGGGAAGAACGGGCCGTTCGAGATGGTCGGCTGCGACCGCACCCGGATCCGCGACGGTCTGGTCTGCGAGAACTACATCTTCTTCGACTTCGCACACTTCGCGGCACTCGCCGGTCTGGACGGGGCGGAGAACTGATGTTGACCAGCGACCCGGAGATCCTGAGCGCGGCCGGCCGGCCGTGTCTCAGGCCCGGGTCAGCGGCAACCGCGGGTCGACGGGCACATCGACCCATTCCTCGCGCACCGCGGCGTGCGCGGGGTCGTCGCAGATGCGCCAGGCCCGCTCGGGGCCGGGGCCGGCCATCACGTTGAGGTAATACATGTCCACGCCGGGAGCGGTCACCGCCGGGCCGTGCCAGCCGTGCGGGATGAGCACCACATCGCCGCTGCCCACCTCGGCGAGAACGTCGATCGGCCGGTCCTCCTGCCCGTATACGCGCAGATAGGCCAGGCCGCCGGGGCGGGACAGCTCGACGTAGTAGATCTCCTCCAGCTCGGTCTCCGCACCGGGGCGTTCCTCGTCGTGCTTGTGCGGCGGGTAACTCGACCAGTTGCCGCCGGGGGTGAGCACCTCGACGGCGATCAGCTTGTCGGCCTCGAAGGAGGCCGGGGTGCAGAAGTTGTTCACCTGCCGCGACGCCGCGCCCGCGCCGCGCAGCTCCACCGGCACATCGGCCGCGGCACAGTGACGGGGCGTCAGCCGGCTCTCGCACACCGCCCCGGCGACCGCGAACCGACCACCGTCGGCCGAGGTCACGGTGACCATCGCGTCGCACGGCACGTAGGCGAAATCGCTGATCGCGCTGAACACCGACGCCCGCCCGGCGAGTTCCATGCGTACCCCGTCGCACTCCACCACAGCCGCGCCGGACAGCGGTAGCACCACGGCTTCCTGCTGATTGGTGGTGAACCGGTGCGATCCGCCGACGGGCAGTTCCAGCACCCGCAGCGAGGTGTGCGACCACTCGCCCGGAACGGGCATCACGTGCGTGGCCCATGGCCCGCGTTCAGCGCTGCCGTGCGGCAGATGCAGTCTCATGACGTCGCGCTGCGGGCCAGGAGTTCTTCCACCTCGGCACTGGTCGGCATCGCCTCGGCACAGGCCAACCGGGAGGCCACGATCGCGCCCGCCACATTCGCAAAACGGATAATGCGCTCGGTGTCCCAGCCGCACAACAGGCCGTGGCACAGCGCGCCACCGAACGCGTCGCCGGCGCCCAGTCCATTGACCACCTCGACCGGGAACGGCGGCACGCACACCGGGCCGCCCTCATCCACCGCGTACACCCCGGCCGCGCCCTGCTTGATCACCGCCAATCGCACGCCCATCGCCAGCAGTGCGGCCGCGGCGCGCTGCGGGTCACGCTCCCCCACCGCCACCTCGCACTCCTCGAGGTTGCCCACCGCCACCGTCGCGTGTGCCAACGCCTGCTCGATGATCGGGCGGGCATCCTCCACCGACTCCCAGAACATCGGCCGCCAGTCCAGGTCCAGCACGGTCATCCCGGCGCGGCCGCGAGCGGCCAACGCGGCCAGCGTCGCGGCTCGGCTGGGCTGCTGGCACAACCCGGTGACGGTGGCCCAACAGATGCGTGCCGCGCGCATCACGTCCAGGTCCAGGTCCGCGGGGCGGATCTGCAGGTCCGGCGCGGAGGGCCAGCGGTAGAACCAGATCGGGAAGTTGTCCGGGGGGAAGATCTCGCAGAAGGTCACCGGGGTGGGCAGCTCCGCGACGTCGCGCACGTAGGTGTCGTCCACACCGAACCGGCGCAGCTCGCGACGCACATAGCGGCCGAACGGATCGGTGCCCACCCCGGACACCAGCCCGACCCGGTGCCCGTGCCTGGCCGCGGCCACCGCCACGTTGCAGGCACTACCGCCCAGGTGCTTGCCGAAGGAGGTGACGTCCTCCAGGCCGACGCCGATTTGTTGCGGGTACACATCGACCCCCATCCGACCCATGGCGAGCAGATCGAACGGGGCAATGTCCCCGGCCATGGGGCTAAGCCGCGCCCAGTTGCGCGCGCGCGGCCCCGGTCAGGTGCGCCAGGCTCGCCTCGACGTCGACGCGGATCGCCGCGGCCGTTGCGGCCACCCCGTTGCGGTCCGGCACCAGCACTCGATCCTGCTCGAGCACGTACCAACCGTCGTAGCCGACATCCTCCAGCTCGCTGACCACCTCCGCGACCCGCGCGCCGCCCATGCCCAGCGGCCGGTACATACCGGCTTTCACCCCGTCGGTGTAGCTCAGCACACCGCTGCGCACCCGCGCCGCGATCGCCGGATCAACGTCCTTCAGGTGCACGTGCGCGACGCGGTCGGCGGCCAGCCGGGCGACGGCCAGCGGGTCCACCCCACCCACCATCAGGTGCCCGGTGTCCAGGCACAGCGGGATGCCGCAGCCGTCCAGCACGACGTCCAGGTCGCGGTCCCGCTCGACCAGCGTGCCCACGTGCGGGTGCAGCGCCGGGCGCAGCCCGCGCAGCACCGCGGCGCCGGCCAGCCGGTCCAGGTTGCGGCACAGCGTGCGCCACCCGGCCGCGTCCAGTTCGGTGCGCCCGTCATAGCCGTCCTTGCCGTTCACCGCGGCGAACACCACGGTGTCCGCGCCCGCGGCGGCGAACTCCTCGAACAGCGTGCCGATCTCGGACAGCGGGTCCCGATCCGCGTCGTGCGCGACCACCGGCACGAACCCGCCGACCGCGCGCAGCCCGAACTGGGCGAGCACCTGACGGCGGGCCACACCGGCCGAGGGCAGGAAGCCGTCCGGACCGAACTCGGTGGCACACAGGCCGGCGGCGGCCATCTCCTGCAACACCAGCGGCGGCGGCAACTGCGGGCCCCAGCCCGGCACCTCGCACACGCCCCAGCTGATCGGGGCACCGGCCAGTCGCTGTGCCAACGGCCTGGTCATACCGTCACCTCCGCCACCGTCACCGGGCGGCCTTCCCGCCGGGAGCGATCGCACGCCTCGGCGAGCACGAACGCTGCCAGCGCGTCAGAAATCGTGCACGGGCTCGATCCACCGGTGGCGATCAGCGCGGTGAAGGCGGCCATTTCGGCAACGTACGCCGTGCGGAACCGGTCCAGAAAGCCCGGATAGGCCAGACCGGTGACGTTTGCGCCGGGTTCCACCGAACGCAGCGGGGAGCGCGCGTCCAGGCCCACCGCGATCGAATCCAGGTGCCCGCGCAACTCCATGCGCACGTCGTAACCGGCCCCGTTGTACCGGCTCGCGGTCAGCTGGGCCAACGTTCCATCGGCCAGCGTCAGCGTCACCGCGACCGCATCCACGTCCCCGGCCTCGCGGATGTAGTCCGCGCCGAGGTTCGAACCCACCGCGTACACCGAGACGACTTCCTGCCCGGTAACCCAGCGCAGGATGTCCAGGTCGTGCACCAGACAGTCGCGGAAGATGCCGCCGGAGCCGGGCACGTACTCGGCCGACGGCGGCGCAGCGTCCAGGGTGAAGCCCAGGACGGTGTGCAGCTGCCCCAGCGCACCCGAGGCCACCGCGGCCCGGGCGGCGACGTAGCCGGGATCGAACCGGCGCTGGAAGCCGACCTGCACCGGCACACGGGAGGTCCCGACCTGCTCCAGCACCGCGAGCGTGCCCGCAATGTCCGGGGCGATCGGCTTCTCACAGAACACCGGGATGCCGGCCCGCACCGCGTGCACCACCAGCGCGGCGTGTGCGTCCGTGGGCACCGCGATCACCAAGCCGTCGATACCGGCCGCGAACAACTCCTCGACCCCGCCCACCGCGCGCACGCCGAGTTTCTCCGCGATCGTCGCCGCTCGGCAGGCGTCGGCGTCGGCGATCACCACGGCATCCGACCCGACCTGGCTCACCACGTTCTCGGCGTGCAGCGCACCGATGCGCCCGACGCCGGCTACCCCCACCCGCATGGCTGTGCCACCCTTCCCCGTTTGGGTTCAGGATCGCGCGTAAAAGGCCACCCCGGGGCAAAGATCACCCGATCGTGATGGGCGAACCTTGTCAGCCTTCGGTAAGCCCGAGCCGCGCCACCATTTGTTCACGCAAGATGAATTTCTGCACCTTGCCGGTGACGGTCATCGGGTAGGCATCGACCACCTCGACATAACGCGGGATCTTGTGGTGGGAGATCTTCCCGGCGCAGAAGTCGCGTACCGCGGAGACGTCCAGGGACGCCCCGTCCGCCAGCCGCACGCAGGCGCACAGTTCCTCGCCGAACTTCGCGTCGGGCACGCCGACCACCTGCACATCGACGATGTCCGGGTGGGCGTAGAGGAACTCCTCGACCTCACGTGGGGCGATGTTCTCCCCGCCGCGGATGACGGTGTCCTTGATCCGCCCGACGATGCGGACATAGCCGTCGGCATCCATCTCGGCCAGGTCGCCGGTGCGCATCCAGCCGGCCACGTCGATGGCGTCGGCGGTCTTGTCCGGCTCGTTCCAGTAGCCGCGCATCACGTTGTAACCGCGGGTGCGGAATTCCCCCCGCTGCCCGCGCGGCACCACCAGGTTGGTCTCCGGGTCGACAACCGCGATCTCCACGTGCGGGTGCACCCGGCCGACCGTGCCGGTCTGCCGGTCCAGGTCGTCACCGATGCGGGTCTGGGTGGACACCGGCGAGGTCTCGGTCATGCCGTAGCCGATGGTGACCTCGTCCATGCCCAGGTCGCTGATGACCCGCTTCATCACCTCGACCGGGCAGGTGGCGCCGGCCATCATGCCGGTGCGCAGGCTGGTCAGGTCCAGGTCGGTGCGCGATCGGTCGGCGAGCATCGCGATGAACATGGTCGGTACGCCGTACAGGGAGGTGCACCGTTCCGCCGCGACGGCCTGCAGGGTGGCCCCGGGCTCGAACGACGGCGCCGGGATGACCACGCAGGAGGCGTGGGTGAGCGCTGCGAGGTTCCCGATGACCATGCCGAAGCAGTGGTAGAAGGGCACCGGCACGCAGACCCGGTCGGCCGGCGTGTACGCCATGGTCTCGCCGAGGAAGAAGCCGTTGTTGGCGATGTTGTGGTGGGTGAGCGTGGCGCCCTTCGGGAACCCGGTGGTGCCCGAGGTGTACTGGATGTTGATCGGGTCGTCGAAGGCCAGCCCGGCGGCGACCTCGTCGAGTTCCGGGCCGGCCGCGGTGTCCTCGGCCAGGGTTCGCCAGGTCTCTTCGCCGATGTAGACGATCTGCTGCAGGTCCGGGCAGTCGCCGCGGACCTCCTCGATCATCGCCCGGTAGTCGCTGGTCTTGAACACCGGCACCGCGACCAGCATCGTCGAGCCGGACTGGCGCATCGCGTAGGACAGCTCGTGGGTGCGGTAGGCCGGGTTGATGTTGACCAGGATCGCGCCCATGGTCGCGGTGGCGTGCTGCAGCAGCACCCACTCCGCGCGGTTCGGCGACCACAGCGCAACCCGGTCACCGGGCACGATGCCGGCAGCGAGCAGGCCGGCGGCCAGCCGCCGCGTGTCGGCGTACAGCTGCGCGTAGGTCCACCGAGTGCCGTTCGGGACATCGACCAGCGCCTCGGCGTCCGGGTGCTCGGCGGCGATCCGGGCCAGGATCGCGCCGAGGGTCTCACCCAGCAGCGGTTGGTCGGAGGTACCGGAGGCGTACGACGGGGCAGCACTGGTCATCGGCGGCTTCCTTTCGGGACTCCCGCCATTTTGACTCGCCGCTGGGCCCCGTGCCAAAGCCGGGGGCCGGCTGCCTCAGCTGGTCAGCGCGGCGACCGCGGCCTCTGCGTCGGCGGCGGCGGCGCGGTTGTGCGGCAGCTTGGAGAGCATGCTGCCCATCAGGCAGGTGTTGGACAGCGCCGCGAAAGTCAGGCCGCCGCCGATGGCACCGGAGAGGAACTTGGCCTTCGGGTATTTGAGGCTGGCGAGGATGCCGGTGAGCACGATGGACCCGGCGACCAGGCGCACCTGACGCTCGATGGTCCAGGACGAGCCGCCGCCGTTGACGTCCCCGCCGACCTGCTCCCAGGCGTTCATGCCGCCGTCTAGGACCGTCACCCGGTCGTGACCGGCCGCGGACAGCTCGTCCGCGGCGAGCTGGGCCCGGCCGCCGGACTGGCAGACGATGACCAGGTCGGCGGCCACGCCGCTGACCAGCGCGCCGGTGTAGGTGGGCAGGTCGCCCAGCGGGATGTTGTGCGAGCCGGGGATGTGACCGGCGGCGAACTCGCCGGGGCTGCGCACGTCCAGCAGGCGCACCTTGGGGTCGCTGCCCACCCGGGAGAGCAGGGAACTCGGGTTGATGGTGGCCGTCTGGCTCATGCGGGTTCTCCTCGGCTGCGAACGTCTGGCGCGACCCTACGTCCGGATCGGTATCAAGCCCAACAACGTTCCGGGCGCCCGTTCCATTTCATTCCGCGCCCTTTTCGTCGGTAAAACGGGCCAGGTCGGCCGGGGTGTCGATATCCACCGGGTCACCCAGGTCGTCGCAGGGGACCGCGGTGACCGTCTCGGGGTGCGCGCTGAAATACCCGCGCGCGCCCTGGTCGCCCACCGCCGTCGCGGCCGCATCGGCCCAGGTGGAGCGGGCGAACAGCGCCGGGTTGCGTCGCTTACCGGCGTAGGTGGCCACCGCCACCGCGGCCCCGGCGACGTGCGCGGCGATCAACCGGGCCACCACGTCCGGGCCGATCTGCGGCTGGTCCACCAGCGAGATGACCACCGCGCCGGCGTCGTCGGGCAGCGCCGCCAGCCCGACCCGCAGCGAGGAGCCCATGCCGGTGGCCCAGTCCGGGTTGTGCACCACGGTCGCGCCGGGCACCTCGACCTCGGCCGCGCCCAACACCACGGTGATGTCCGCGCAGCCGCCCGCGCGCAGCGTGCGCACCGCGCGGTCCACCAGCCGCTCGCCGTGCAACTCGACGAGCGCCTTGGGCATGCCGAGTCGGCTGCCCGACCCGGCCGCCAGCACCAGTCCGACAATCATTGCGGTGGTGGCGCTGAGGTGGTGAACGCGGGCGAGAGGTGCTCGGTGTCATTGAACCGGCGCACGATCCAGTGGTCGCCGTGCACGATCACCTGACTGATCGAGGAGTTGTCGCTGCCCATGAAGGCCAACGTCGAGCAGCCACTGGCCAACGCGATGATCTGTCCGATCACCCCGCCGTGGCAGATCACCGCGACCCGCTGATTCGGGTGCTCGGCCGCGATCCGACCGATGGCGCCGCGCACCCGCGCGGCGAACACATCCGCGCCTTCCCCGCCGGGTACCTCCGACCAACTGCCGTTGCGCAGCATCCGCATCATGCGCGGGTCCTTGGCGTTCGCCAGGCGGCGGAACTCCCCGCCCTCCCACTCGCCGAGCTGGACCTCCCGCAGGTCCGGATCGATGGTTGGCTTCAGGCCGACCTGGTCGATCAGCGGCGCGACGGTCTGCTGGGTGCGGCGCAGCGAGGAGACGTAGAGCGCGTCCAGGCCCGCCTTGGCCAGCCGGGCGGAGACCAACACCGCCTGCTCCCGACCCGTCGGGGAGAGCTCCGGGTCGGCCTGACCGGTGGCGGTCGTCGGGAAATCGTCCGCGGGCATCGCCGCGGATTCCCCGTGCCGTACCAACAACAGGTCGCAGGCCCCCTCCGGGATGCGGAAGCGGTACTGCGGATAGAACTCCTCGTCCTCGTTCAATCCAGTCCCCCACGGCGCATTAACTGACGGATGATCACATCACGTTGGATCTCGTTGGTGCCCTCGCCGACGATCATCAACGGGGCATCGCGGAAGTAGCGCTCCACATCGAACTCGGTGGAGTAGCCGTACCCACCGTGGATGCGCACGGCATCGGTGGCCACCTCCAGTGCGACCTCGGAGGCGAACAGCTTGGCCATGCCCGCCTCCACGTCGCTGCGCAGCCCCGAGTCGTACCGCTGCGCGGCATGCAGGATCAGCTCCCGCGCCGCGGTCAGCTTGGTGGCCATGTCGGCCAGATAGTTGCCGATCGACTGGTGCTGCCAGATCGGCTTGCCGAACGCCTCACGGTCCTGCGCGTAGCGGAACGCGTCGTCAAACGCGGCCCGACCCACCCCCAGCGCGCGGGAGGCCACCTGAATGCGACCCACCTCCAGGCCCTGCATGAACTGGCCGAACCCCTTGCCCGCCGCGCCGCCGAGCAGGCCCGCGTCGGGCACCTCGTGCTCATCGAGCACCAGTTCGCAGCTCTCCACACCCTTATAGCCGAGCTTGCCCAGGTCCTTGGACACGGTCAGCCCCGGGCCGTGCTCGGCGAGCAGGATGCTCATGCCGGTGTGCGGCGGGTCCGCGCTCGGGTCGGTGCGGCACAGCACCGCGATCACCCCGGCCCGCCGCGCGTTGCTGATCCAGGTCTTGGTCCCGGTCACCCGGTAGCCGCCGTCGATCTTGCGCGCGGTGGTGCGCAACGCCTGCAGGTCCGAGCCGCCGCTCGGTTCGGTCAACGCCATCGCGGCGCGTACCTCACCGGTGGCCATCCGGGGCAGCCAGTGGTCCTTCTGCTCCGGGGTGCCGAACTTCTTGATGAGCGTGGCCACCACGGTGTGCGAGCCCACAGCACCCGCCAGGCTCATCCAGCCGCGCGCCAGTTCGGCGGTGACCAGCGCGAAGCACGGGGTGGACACCGGGGCCTCACCCCATGGTTCGGGGATCGCCAACCCGAACACGCCGATCGCCTTCATCGTCTCGATGAGCTTGTCCGGGTAGGTGTTGGACTTCTCCAGGTCGTGCACCACCGGGCGCACGTCTTTGTCGACGAAGTCGCGGACGGTCTCCAGGACCGCGGTCTCCACCTCGTCCAGCGCGTGCACTGTGTTCCATCCCATCGTCGACGGCCCGTTTGCTCACCAGCCCACCCGATACGGTGCCAGTACCCCCGCCGGCACCTGAGGAGGACCCCGACCGATGGGTGTTACCGGACCGCTGAGCGGTCTGCGGGTGATCGAGGTCTCCTCGTTCGTGGCCTCTCCGTTGGGCGGCATGACGTTGGCTCAGCTGGGCGCCGAGGTGATCCGGATCGACCCGGTGGGCGGCGCCCCGGACACCCGCCGCTGGCCGCTGGCGCAGTCAGGTACGTCGCTGTACTGGACGGGGCTGAACAAGGGCAAGCGCTCGGTGATCCTGGACACCCGCAATCCGGGCGGGCAGCAGGCGCTACAGCAGTTGATCACTGCGCCCGGCGAGGGCGGCGGAATCCTGCTCACCAACCAGGCAGGGCGCGGGTTCACGTCCTACCAGACGTTGGCGGGGCTACGTTCCGACGTCATCGTGGTGGAGCTGACCGGCCGGGCGGACGGCTCGCCGGCGGTGGACTACACCGTCAATGCCGAACTCGGCTTCCCGTTGATCACCGGTCCGGAGGAGCTGGCCGGCGCGGTCAACCACGTGCTGCCCGCCTGGGATGTGGCCTGCGGGCTCTACGCGGCGCTGGCCATCGTCGCCGCCGAGCGGCACCGGCGGCTGACCGGCGAGGGTTCGTACGTGACCGCCGCGTTGGGCGATGTGGCGTTGGCCACCGCGGGCAATCTGGGCATGCTCGCCGAGGCCGAGTTGGGCGCGACGCGGGAGCGCATCGGCAACCACCTGTTCGGTGGCTTCGCGCACGACTTCGCCACCGCGGACGGCAAGCGGGTGATGGTGGTCGCGTT
Organism: Sporichthyaceae bacterium; assembly: GCA_036493475.1. NCBI lineage: Bacteria > Bacillati > Actinomycetota > Actinomycetes > Sporichthyales > Sporichthyaceae > Sporichthyaceae bacterium. The sequence goes on from DASXPS010000046.1 coordinate 89,423, forward strand.
GACCCCGCGCCATTTCAAGGATTTGGTCGCGTTGACGGGGATGACCGAGGCGGTGGACGCGGTCGAGGCCGCGCTGAAGGCGGACTTCTCCACCGACGGTGGCCGCTACACCCACCGCGACGTACTGGTCGGGTTGCTGCGTCCGTGGTTCAGCGGACGTCCGCACGCCGAGGTCGCCGCCGGGCTCGCGTCCACCTCGGTGCTCTGGTCCACCTACCGCACATTTCACGAGGCCGTCGCCGCCGCGGTCGACAACCCGATGATGTCCGTCCTCGACCAACCCGGCGTGGGCCCGTACCTGGCACCGGGCAACCCGTTGAACTTCGCGGGCACCGACCGTCGTCCGGTGGTCGCGCCCGCGTTGGGGCAACACACCGAGGAGGTGCTCCGCAACGTCGCGGGGTGTACCGAAGCACAGATCGCGGACCTGTTCGCGGCCGGCGCCGCGGTCGGTCCGCAGCCGGGAGGCTGAGTGAGCGCCACCATCGAACGGCCCAGCAACACCGCGGAATCCCCCTCGCTGCGGGACATCGCCGCGCAGTGGCGTCCGGAAACCATCGCGCAGTACGAACGCATCGACATCACCCCCACCGCAACGTTCGCGGGTCTGCTGGACCAGCCGGTGCCGGTGCGCGGGGAAGGTGACCCGCTGCCGCCGCTGTGGCACTGGCTGCACCTGTTGGACCGGCCCACGAAGTCCGAGGTGGGTCCGGACGGGCACCCGTTGCAGGGCACCTTCCTGCCGCCGATCCCGGACCGCCGGCGCATGTTCGCCGGTGGGCACCTGATCCAGCACGCCCCGTTCCGGGTCGGCCAGGAGGTCACCCGGGTGTCCACGGTGACGAACGTGGCGGTCAAGCAGGGCAGCACCGGAGAAATGATGTTCGTGACCGTGCGGGACATGTTCACCGCGGGCGGCGTGCTGCTGGCCGTGGAGGACAAGAACATCATGTACCGCTGCGGGGATCCGGCCCGCCCGCCGCAGAATCCGAGCACCGCGGCGCCGCCACCGGTGGACAGCGTGTGGCAGTTGCCGTTCCAGCCCGACCCGGTGACCCTGTTCCGGTTCAGCGCGCTGACCTACAACTCCCACCGCATCCACTACGACCAGGACTACGTGGCCAGGGTGGAGCACTACCCGGACCTGATCGTGCACGGTCCGCTGCTGGCCATCCTGTGCCTGGAGCTGCCCCGTCGGTACGCCCCGGAACTGACGCTGACTCAGCTTGCCTTCCGGGCGCGCAACACCGCGTACTGCAAGCACAAGATCCTGGTGCACGGTAGCCCGCGGGACACCGGCTCCGGGGTCACCGCGGAGCTCGCGGCGGCCACCGGCGATTCATCCGGCGCGATGACCGCCACCGCCGTCTTCGGCTGACCGACCGAAAGGTAACCTCGGGGTCACGTCAATTCCGGGACAGGAGCAGCCACCGATGGGCCGACTCGCGCAAACCGAGAACCTCACCGACGTGCAGGAGGAGATCCTGCGCACGGTGCGTGATTTCGTGGAGAAGGAAATCATCCCGAACGCGCAGGCCCTCGAGCACGCCGACGAGTACCCGACGAAGATCGTCGACGGGATGAAGGAACTCGGCCTGTTCGGGCTGACCATCCCGGAGGAGTACGGCGGCCTCGGGGAATCGCTGCTCACCTACGCGCTGGTGGTCGAGCAGATCGCGCGGGGGTGGATGAGCGTCTCGGGCATCATCAACACCCACTTCATCCTCGCCTACATGCTCATGCAGCACGGCACCGACGAGCAGAAGCAGCACTACCTGCCGCAGATGGCCGAGGGCCAGGTGCGCGGTGCGTTCTCCATGTCCGAACCCGGCTGCGGGTCCGACGTCTCGGCAATCACCACCAAGGCCAAGCCGGACGGCGACGACTTCGTCGTCAACGGCGCGAAGATGTGGCTCACCAACGGCGGCTCGTCGAACCTGGTCGCGGTGCTGGTGAAGACCGACGAGGGCGCGGAGTCGGTCTACAAGAACATGACCGTGCTGCTGGTGGACAAGGAGCCCGGCTTCGGTGAGGTCGCCAAGGGCCTGATGGTGCCCGGCAAGATCGAGAAGATGGGCTACAAGGGCGTCGACACCACCGAGATGGTCTTCGACGACTTCCGCATTCCGCAGGCCCAGGTGCTCGGTGGCGCCGCGGGTCGGGGCCGCGGTTTCTACCAAATGATGGACGGCGTCGAGGTCGGACGGGTCAACGTCGCCGCCCGCGGCTGCGGCGTCGCCATCCGCGCCTTCGAACTCGGTGTGGCTTACGCCCAACAACGCGAGACGTTCGGCAAGAAGATCGCCGAGCACCAGGCCGTGATGTTCCGCCTGGCCGACATGGCCTGCAAGGTCGAATCCGCGCACCAGATGATGACGATGGCCGCGCGCAAGAAGGACTCCGGCCAGCGCAACGACCTCGAGGCCGGCATGGCCAAGTACCTCGCCTCGGAGTACTGCCACCAGGTGGTGGAGGACTCCTTCCGCATCCACGGCGGCTACGGGTTCTCCAAGGAGTACGAGATCGAGCGGCTCTACCGCGAAGCCCCCATGCTGCTCATCGGCGAGGGCACCGCCGACATCCAACGCATGATCATCGGCCGGCGGTTACTGGAGGACTACAAACTCCGCGGCTGATCCCGCAACCTCTCATGATGTACGACAGGTGCACCTTCAGGGTGTTCACGCTGATAAATGACCGAGCGGGCGCGGACGTCGGTCGCTGCTGGTCAGTCGGCCTCGTCAGCAGCCACCAGTGCCGCGAGATCAACTGCGACGCCGAATGGGTCTGGAAGATCGAGAACCGCACCTGACGAGGTCAGCAGGTAACGGTCAGTGCTCAGGCCGAAGGTGTGCGCCACTGGACCGCCCTGCTCGACGCGGACGTACAACGGAATCCCGGCCTGTGCGTACAGGGGCGGTTTGATTGCCCGGTCGGCGGCGACGCTGCCGGGGCTGACGATCTCCAGCGCGAGCAGGACGTCGCTCGCATCGAACACCTTGACCTCGGTGAGCGGCTTCGTCACCACTACGATGTCGGGAACCAGGATCCGATCGCGACCTACCCGCACATCGACGGCCTGCAGTACTCGCGTACCGGGCGGGTGAGCGCGTTCCAGCACCATGGCCAACAGCAATGACAAGCGCTGATGACGGTCGGTCGGCGACGGACTCATCAGCAGGGCACCGTCGAGCAACTCGATCCGCCGATGGTCCTCCGGCAGCGCGAGAAAGGCTTCCTCGGTCCAGGCGCCCCGATGGGTCTCGATCTCGGACATGACAGACACAGCCGCACCACCTTTCCATCCATCGTCGCACCCTGGCGGCGGGGACCGACAGTTCCGCCCGCGCGTAGGCTGCGGAACCCCGACCGCGGAGGTGGCGCCGTGCACGATCCCGTCCAGGTGATCCGACCCGACGACTTCGTCGAGGCCGACCCGACGCCGGGGATGCGGCGGCGCAACGCCTTCCAGTCGCCCGGCCTGTGGGCGGGTGTGGTGCACACGCAGCCGGGGGCGATCTCGGGCTGGCACCACCACGGCGAGCACGACACCAGCCTGTACGTGGTCGAGGGCGCCATGCAGCTGGACTTCGGGCCCGGCGGGGCCACCACCGTGCGGGCCGAGGTCGGCGACTTCATCCACGTGCCGCCGCACGCCGTGCACCGCGAATCCAACCCGACCGACGGGGTCAGTTCCGCGGTCATCGCGCGGGCCGGCACCGGCATCCCCACCGTCAACGTGGACGGCCCCGACCCCGCCTGACACCCCATCCTCGTCCGGCGATGTTGCGGGGGGTCGGGTCAGGCGCGGCCGTAGACGCGGACCTTGGTGCCGGTCACGGCCCGGGACTCCTCGCCGCACAGGTGCAGGATCACCGCGGCGATTTCCGCGGGCGCCACCCAGCGGGTCCAGTCCGCGTCCGGCATGGCAGCGCGGTTGGCCGGGGTGTCGATCACCGAGGGCAGCACTGCGTTGACCCGGATGTTGTCCTGCCGGTACTCGGCGTTGAGCGCGTCGACGAAGGCGGACACCGCCGCCTTGCCGGTGATGTAGCCCGCGGCCCCGGAGAATGGCTGCTCGGCGGCGCGGCTGGACACGCACACCACCGCTCCCCCGCCACTCGCCAACAGATGCGGCAATCCCGCGGCGGTGACCAGGTAGGTGGGCCGCAGGTTCAACGTGAGCTGGGCCTCGAAGTCCTTGATCGAGGTCTCGTGCACTCTCCCACCGGCCGCGTAGCCGCCAACCAGGTTCACCACGGCGCCCAGGGGTTGGGCCGGATCCGCGGCGGCGAGCACCACCGCCTCGGCCACCGAGGCGACGTCGGTCAGGTCAGCCGCGATCAGTTCCGCGCCGGGTGCGGACGCGGACTCCATCAGTTCGGGCAGCACCGGCACTACCACCCGCCAGCCCGCCTTGACGAATGCGTCGGTCACCGCCCCACCGAGCCCGCCGATGCCCCCGGTGATCAACGCCGTGTTCGCCATGACCCCTTTCTACCGGCCCGTCCACCGGCCCGTCACAACGAGGTGCGCAGTCCGTCCAGAGTCAGCGCGACCACGGCGTCGCCGATGTTGTCCGGGGTCAACCGACCACCCGGGATGTACCACTCGATCAGCGAGTTCACCGTGCCGAACAGCAGCCGGGCGGCGAGGTCGGGGTCGATGTCGGAGCGCAGGTCGCCGTCCGCGGCCGCCTGCCGTACCAGGTCGGCGACCCGGCGGTCGAACTCGCGGCGGCGGGCCAGCGCCGCGCGTTCCACGTCGGTGTTCCCGCGCACCCGCAGCAACAGCGTCACGTGCGGCTGTTCCTCGGCGAGCACCTGCACCGCGGCGCGCAGCAACTGCTCCAGTCGCGCGACGGCGGGCCCGGTGTCGGCCGCCTCGAGCACCCCGAACAGCCCGTCCAGCGCCCGATCCAACGAGCGGCGCAGCAACTCTTCCTTACCGCTGACGTGGTGGTAGAACGACGACTTCGTGATACCCGCGGCCTTGGCCAAATGCTCCATGCCGGTGGCGTCGTAGCCACGCTCGGTGAACACCTGCGCGGCGACCGCGAGCAGCGACTCCGCGTCGTAACGCGGCCGGGCGACCGCGGGCTCGCTCATTGGCGCACCATCTCGGTGAGGCGTCCGCCGAACAGTGAGCTATAGCTCACGGTCGGGCGGACGCCCGGTGGGTGGAGGCGGCTCATGACAGGCCGCGTTCGTCGAGGACCCGTTTGGCCTTACCCACCGAACGTTCCAGCGTGCCGGACTCGACGATCTCGATGTCGGCGCGCAGACCCAGCTCCTCGAGCAGCCCCGCGCTGAGCAACTGAGCCAACCGCTCGCGTTCCGCGGCGTCCACGCCGGCCCGGCACTCCGCGCGCACGGTGAGTTCATCCAGCCGGACCGGGCGACGCAGCACGCACACGAAGTGCGGGGCCAGGCCGACCTTGAGCACCACCTGCTCGATCTGCGACGGGTACACGTTGGCCCCGCGAATGATCATCATGTCGTCGGCGCGGCCGGTGATCCGTTCGATGCGCCGGTGGCCGGGCCGTGCGGTGCCGGGCAGCAACCGGGTCAGGTCACCGGTGCGGTAGCGGATCACCGGGAAGGCCTGCTTGGTCAGCGAGGTCAGCACCAACTCCCCGGCGGTGCCGTCCGGCAGCACCTCCCCGGTGGCCGGCTCGATGATCTCCGGACGGAAATGGTCCTCCCAGATGTGCAGCCCGTCCTTGGTGTCCACACACTCGATCGCCACGCCCGGCCCGAGCACCTCGGACAGCCCGTAGATGTCCACCGCGTCCATCCCGAAGCGGGTCTCGATCTCGGTGCGCATGGCCTGCGTCCACGGCTCCGCGCCGAGTATGCCCACCCGCAGCGAGGTGCTCGCCGGGTCCACACCGAGCCGGTCCATCTCATCGGCCATCGCCAACAGGTAGGACGGGGTGACCATGATGACCTCGGGCCGCAGGTCCTGGATCAGCTTGATCTGACGCTCCGTCTGACCACTGGAGGCGGGCACCACGGCGCAGCCCAACGCCTCGGCACCGGCGTGCGCACCCAGCCCGCCGGTGAACAACCCGTACCCGTAGGCGATGTGCACGGTCATACCCGGCCGGGCACCGGCCGCCCGCATACCGCGGGCCATCAACCCGGCCCACATGTCCAGGTCGGCCGCCGTGTACCCGACCACGGTGGCCAGCCCGGTGGTGCCGCTGGAGGCGTGAATGCGGGCCAGTTCTTCGCGCGGCACCGCGAACCGGCCGAAGGGCTGGTCGGCGCGCAGGTCCGCCTTGGTGGTGAACGGGAAGCCAGCCAGGTCATCCAGGGAGCGCAGGCCATCCGGGTGCACCCCCGCGGCCTCACACGCCTTGCGATACGGCGCCACGCGCTCGTGGGTGTGCCGCACCGACTTCGTCAACCGGTCCAGCGCGACCTCGGCAACCTCGTCGGCGGAAGCGGATTCGATCGCTTCGGGCTGCCGACTCATGTCACCATCGCTCCGTCCGAACCGGGCTGGGACTCGCGAATGACACGGGTGCGACCACGGAACTCCGCGATCACCTCATCGCCACGGGTGATCGTGACGTCGTACAGGCCGCTGCGGCCGA
>DASXPS010000047.1 GCA_036493475.1 Sporichthyaceae bacterium
ACCCCGCCCTCGTTCGGGCCGGTGCACTCCCGCCGGGTCACCCGCACCGGCCGCGTCATCCCCTGCCGGTGCGCCGAACGCCACCACCCCGATGACCCGCGTGTTGGCGCACCGCTCGACCCCGACACTTACGACTACGTGGGGTCGGTGCTCTGGCAGGCCCACGCCGGGCAGCTGTGGCACCGCTTCACCATCGCCCTGCGCCGCGCGCTGGCCCAGCGGCTCGGCGTCCCCGGCCGGCACTTCGGGCAGGTCGCGCGGGTCTCGTATGCCAAGGTCGCCGAATACCAGCGACGCGGACTGGTCCACTTCCACGCCGCGATCCGCCTCGACGGCCCCGACGGTCCGGCCGACCCCGCGCCGGCTGGGTTCACCACGGCCGAACTACGAGAGGCCCTCACCGAAGCGGCCAGCACCGCCGCACTGACCGTCCCTCGGCCGGACGGCACAGAGTTCCGACTGGAGTGGGGCACCCAGCTCGACATCCGGGAGATCACCGCGACCGCCGCCGAGCAGATCGAAGACCCCGACGGGCAGATCACCGAAACCCGCCTCGCCGGCTACATCGCCAAATACGCCACCACCAGCCCTGTTTTGCACTGCGCGTTCCTTTCATCGGGGTGTGTCGAATAGTCCAGGTTGGTCGGGTTTGACCTGGATACGCAGCCCTTTGCGGCGGCCGCGGTTCACGTGGATGGCGGCGAGTTCGCCGCGTTGGACCTTGTGCAACACCGTCTGGCGGGCCACTCCGAGGGCCTCGGCGGCTTGATCGAGCGATAGCCAGCCCTCGGGGGCTTCGGGCCGGACGCGGTCGCGCAGGGCCTGATCGATGCGGATGCGCCAAGGCGCGTGAGGAGTGAGCTGCTCTCCGACGATGAACCCGTCGCGCAGCCACCGGTAGAGCGTCACCCGGGAGACCCCGAGCATCTTCTCGGCGGCGGAGATGCTGACCACAACGACATCCTCACCGCTGGCCCCGACATCCTTGCTGCCAGTGGCCGGCTGGTAGGCGGGAATCCCGCGAGAGACCCGCAACGACTTGACCCGGGTCTGGGTCCAGCTCAGCCCAGTGGAGGTGCGCCGGCCCTGTTTGGCCAGGATCGCCGCGATGCTGCGGTCGTCGTAGTCGGAGGTCAGACGCTGGACGAGTGCGATGGTGTCCTCGCTGGTGGTGCGGGTGTGTTGCCCGGTTCTGGTCATCGGCATGGCGACCTCGGTGACCGCGCCGCCCTGCCAGATGATCCGCAAGTTGGCGATGTGGGTCTCGCGGTGCACGGTCAGGCCGATCTCGGCGATGACCGCGCGCAGCAACTGTTTGCGCTCGATGCTGGTGGTGCTGGGCGCGTCGAAGATCGCGCGCACGTCCGCGCCGGCACGGGAAAGCCAGGCAAGCTCGGTGTCGGTGAGCGCGACCGGACGGCGGGCCTGCTGGGTGGCCAGATCGTTCTCGGCGCGCCGTTGCGCAGTGAGCCTGTCCTCGAGCGCTTTCTCCAGGGTGCGCGCGACCAGCCGGTTCTCCGGCTCGACCGCATCGAACTGACGCAGCGCCCGGTCGGCCTCGAACCGGGCACGTTCCACGGCGAGCTCGAACACGGCCAGCCGCCGACGATACTGATCCTCGGCCTCGGCGAGGGCCTGCGCGGTGGCGGCCAGCGCGGCCGGTTCGAGCACCGCGAACAGCTCCTCGAGCACGGTGTTCTCCAGCCGCCGGCCGCCGATGCTCTGGCAGCCCGGTTGACCGGTATACAGCTGCTGAGCCCGGGCGCACAGATAGCGCGGACTGTTCCCGCTCGGACCGGAGTAGCCGACCTGCATGATCCGTCCGCACCGCCCGCAGCGCAGCAGCCCTTGCAACAGCGCCGTGCCTTCCCGAGGCGCGCCACCGCCGTGACCGCGTGGGGGCCGCCAGTTCGCCCGCAGTCTCGCGGTGTTGGCTTCGTAGGTCGTCCAGTCGATGAACCCGGGATGGTGATCGGGGATCAGCACTTCCCACTGCTCGCGTGGCAACAGCCGCACCCGGGTGGTGACCCGCCCGGTGGCCGGGTCGACGCGTTTCTCGGTGCGGGTACGGCCGAACACGAACGCCCCGGCATAGGTGGGATTGGACAACAGGTCGTGCACCGCCGGGTAGGTCGCGCCGGCCCAGCGGATGCGTGGGTCTCCGTTGCGGCGGCGCGGCAGCAGCACCCCGTCCTCACGCAGCGACATCAGCACCTGGCGGGCCGAGCCGAGCTCGGCGAACCGGCGGAACACCGTGGTGATCGCCTCGCGCACGGCCTCGTCCGGTGACAGCACAACCTTCCCGTCGGCGTCGTAGTCCAACCCGACCGGTAGTCCCTGGCGCAGTTCGCCCCGGGCGGCCTTGTGCTTGAGCCCGGCGGTCAGCCGCGAGCGGATCAGGTGCAGCTCCGCCTCGGACATCGTGCCTTTGAGCCCGAGGACGAGGCGGTCATTGAAGTCGGCCGGGTGGTAGATCCCGTCCGCGTCGGCGATCAACGTGTCGGTCAGCGCGCACAGGTCCAGCAGCTGATACCAGTCGGCGTTGTTGCGGGCCAGCCGCGACACCTCCATGCCCAGCACGATCCCGACCTTGCCCAGCCCGACGTCGGCGACCAACTCTTGGAACCCCAGCCTGGCCGTCGCGTCCGCTCCGGAACGGCCCAGATCGGCGTCGATGACCACGACCTGACGGGCGGGCCAGCCCAGCACGACCGCGCGTTCGCGCAGCTCGTACTGCCGAGCGAGCGACTCGGTATGGGTGACCACCTGGCTCGGGGTCGACTGGCGCACATACACATACGCTTCCCGCCCCCGATGCGAAGCGGTGATCTTCTGCGATGACAGCAGCAACGCCGGCGCGGCCGGCTCGCGCAGTTCAACACCCATTGTCGGGCTCCGTCGGTCCGGCCGGGTCGTCGACGACGAGTACTCCGCGAGCGATCAACCGGGCCAGCAACGCCAGCACCTGCACCCGGGCGGTCTCCGGCAGCCGTGACCACCGGTCCGCCGTTGACGGCGGGTCCAGCTCCAACACCATCTGCGGCGCGGCCGCTACCCTCACGGCACGCAAGTAGGTTCACCTGTCCCAAGTCGTGAGCGCGATCAAGGATTCGGTGAACCTATTTGCGCCTCCTCCGCCCCGGGCGGGATCGGCGCACTCTGAGCAGCGGCACCACCAGCCGGTTCAGCTCGCGCAGCCCGCCAGCGTCGATCACGACACCCGGCCCGGACGGCAGCTGCACACCGAGCAGGTCGGTGGCATCCGCGCGGATCGTGCCCGGTGAGCCATCCGGCAGCTCGACCACCAAATGCAGCACCCCGTTCAGGCGCTTGAAGCTCCGAGCCGCCAACAACCGCCCGAACAACGGGTGCGTCTCCGCACTCACCCGCACCTCGCACGGCAACAACGCACGAACCTGTTGCAGTCTGTCGCCATCACTA
>DASXPS010000048.1 GCA_036493475.1 Sporichthyaceae bacterium
CGTCATGCGCGACGGCATGCTCGTCGGCATGGTGCCCACCATCGCGGGCTCGGAGAACTTCGACGACGCGCAGGTGCTGGACGCGATCGCCCGCACCGATTACGACCAACCGATCGCCACGCAGCGCAAGACGACACCGCCGGCCGCGCCGGCACTGCGCCGCGAGGGCGGGGTGTTCCGCCGCTTCCTGGGTGGCTTCCGCGAGCGGTAGCGAGCGGCCAATGGGCACAGCCGCGGCGGTAGCGAGCGGCCAATGGGCACAGCCGCGAGCGGTAGGGAATCGTCAAACCCGCGTGAGGATGACCACCGGGATCACCCGGCTGGTCTTCGTCTGGTAATTGTCGTAGTCCGGCCAGACCTTGGCCATCTCCGGCCACAGCTGCTCGCGCTCCTCGGCGGTGGCGTCCCGGGCCACCGCGTCGAAGACCTCGTCCTCGACCTGCACGGTCACCCGTGGGCGGGCCTCCAGGTTCAGGTACCACATCGGGTGCTTCGGCGACCCGCCGTAGGAGGCCACGACCACGTAGTCCTTGCCGAACCGGCCGTAGATCAGCGCGGTCCGGCGCGGCTCACCGCTGCGCCGACCGGTGGTGGTCAACAGCAGGGTCGGCGCGCCATTCCAGATGTGCCCCTCGGCACCCCCGCTGGCCACGTATTCGTCTATGTGCTCCTTGACCCAACTGGTCGGGCTGTCGGTCACCTGCGTGGTCACGGCTATCGCTCCCGTCGGACGTCCGTCAGTGCTCTCTTGGAGAGAACACCCCGTCGCGGCGGAATTAGTCCGGGTGCGGCGATGCCGCGCCGCACCCGGGGCCTCAACGGCGGGACGCGCTGCGCAGTCTCGGGCGAGGTATGGACGGGATTTCCGCACAAACCTCAATTGGTCGCTGGCTACCGCTCGCGACGCTTCGGGGGCGGGGGATTTGAAAGCTGCGGAGGATTCGGGCCATGTCCAGCCGCAAACTGCTCAGCAGCTCATCGGCGTCGGTGCCGGTACGGGTGGCGTAGTACCCGGCCTCCAGTGACCAACGACACAGCTGCTCGAAGAGCTTGTCCTCGTGCTCGAACTGCGCGCCGATGTAACACAGCACCGCGGTCGCGGCCTCGGACATCCGTCCGTCCGCCGCCCGGTCCGCGCGGGCCAGCAGTTCGCCGAAGTGAGCGGCGTCGGTCAGCTTGGCCCGGTATGCGGTCAGGTTGTGCTCGAGCAGTTCGTCGACCAACACGATCACGCCGACGGCCAACACCGTGGCATTGACCTGCGCGGCCGCCGTCGACCCTCGCTTCAGCTCGGTGGCCGCGACCACTAACTCCGCGGCTTCCTTCCGCTGCGCCTCTGGCTTCTCCCCCGGCAGGCGCATCTCGCCCAGCCGCGGCAGCGCCGGCGCGCTTGATCCGCGCGCCGTTGATCCGAACATCTGTCCCCCCGTGGACATCGGTGCGTCAATGTGGCACTCGGGGAGATAAGACGCGCGCGGCGCCGTTCCGGATTCACCCGTTCGGCCTAGTCCTATCCGGCGCGGCGGGACAAATCGGGAGTTTTCGGACTCGGGCACTCAGGGTGGCGCGCGGAACTCGTAGCGCAGCACGTAGGCCGAGGCGTCCAGCACCATCTCGCTGACCTCCACCGGCCGGTCGTCGCAATAGCCGATGCGTTGCACGGCCAGCACCGGCGCGCCCACCGACAGGGCCAGGCGATCCGCCTCGTGCGGGGCGGCGGGCCGGGCCCGCACCTCTTCGCGGATCCGGGTGGCCGGGACCCCATCCACCGCGGTGATCGGCCGCCAGGTGGCGGTCAGCATGACCTCCCGGCGGTCCACCACCACCCGGCAGGACTGCACGTGCACCGAGCTACCCGGGTTCAGCTCCAGCGCCTCGGTCACGTGTTCCGGTGCGGCTTCCCACCCGGACTCGAGCTCGTCGATCTCCAGCTCGTGTTCGCCGGACTCATCGGAGAACACCGATTGGCCGGCCGCGGGCTCCGGTTGCTGGGCGGTCCCCTCGCGCACGATCGGTCGGGAGTCGCTGACGTAGACGCCGGAACCCCGCCGGGCGACCGCGAGGCCCTCGCGCTGCAATTCGGCCAATGCCTGCCGGACGGTCATCCGGGCCACCTTGTACCGGGCCATGAGGTCGTTCTCGCCGGGCAACGCGTGGCCGGGTTCGTAGTCCCCGCGACGGATGCCGCTGCGCAAATCCTCGGCGATCCGGCGATATTTCAGTGGTCGAGGGGCATCAGCGGTAACGGGTGTGGCGTGTACCTCGTCACCCTCTTGCACGCGCAAAGGGTATGAGGGCGGTCAATCGGGGCCCAGACGGCGCAGCCGTACCTGGTCGACTCTTGACACTCGCATCCATTCTATTTCTAATCCCTCTAGAGAAGCTGGTCTCAAAGGTATGGATCGGAGGTGGGGACATGGCACTGTCAGAACGGATGGATGACGGAGCCCGCTGGCTCCCCACCGACTCGGCAGTAGCCGCCAACCCCGCCACGACCTGGGACGATGCCGCCGGCGGTGCCTGGCAGGACGAGCCGTGGGTGTTCTCCGCGACCGTCCCGGACTCCTCGGTGCTCAACGGGGAGGCCCTGCCCCGTCGGCGCAGCTCCTGGGGCGGGCGCAGCTCGGTCGACGTGGCGCTGCTGTTCGCGGTCGTCGTGCTCATGCTGGGCGCGGTGGTCGTCGCGGTGAATCTCTTTCAGCGAGTGTGACGGTCAGCGCGTCTGACCGCTGAGCACCCGCGCCGGCAGGATGAGCCGGTGTTCTGGAGCAGCGTCGGGCGGCGCGGCAACTACGGTGTCGACGCCCCGATCGTTCCGGTCACCCAGGCGATGCTGGGCGTGGTGATGCTCGAACTGGGCAACCGCAAGATCTCCGACCAGAACGACAACCAGGGCTGGTGGCTGATCGGCGCCGGCGCGATCCTGTTGTGCATCGCGCTGATCTACGTGCACACCGCGCGCCGCGGCAAGTTTCTGGTCTGGTCCGAGGTGCTCGGCGCGCTGAACCTGGCCGGTGACGAGAAGGTGCTCGACCTGGGCTGCGGACGCGGGGCGGTGACCACGCTGGCCGCGGCCCGGGTACCGAGGGGTTCGGTGCTCGGGGTGGACTCGTTCCGGGTACGCAGCAGGCTGACCAGCTCCCGGGGCGGCACCGAGGACCAGATCGCGCGACGCAACGCCGGTCTGGACGGCGTCGCGGACCGGGTGACGTTCGTGCAGGCCGACGTGAGCCGGCTCAATCTGGACGGTAACTCCTTCGACCTGGTGGTCTCCGGCCTGGGCATCAGTGCCGTGCCCAGCGCGCAGGGGCGCCAAGCCGCGCTGGAGGAGGCGGTGCGCGTCACCCGTCCAGGCGGCCGGCTGGTGCTGGCCGACGTCCGACACATCCGCGAGTACCTGCAGCAGCTCACCGACCTGGGCTGCGTGCAGGTCAACCAGCAGCCGCTGGGCTGGCGGCTCTGGTACGGCGGGCCGTGGTTGGCCACCACGCTGGTCAGTGCCCGCAAGCCGGTGGACTAGCGGTCAACATCCGTCGGGTCTGCGGGGTTTCTCTACAGAGAGGCGAGCATGTTCTCGCAGGAGGACACGGCCACCGACGCGGGGCTGTCCTCGATATCGAGCTGAGTGATCACGCCGTCCTCTATCACGGCGGCGTAGCGCATGGACCGGGTGCCCAGGCCGAAGCCGGACCCGTCGAAGGCCATGCCCATGGCCTCGGTGAACGCGCCGTTGCCGTCGGCCAGCATGGTGATCTTGCCCTTGGCGCCCTGCGCCTCGGCCCAGGCGTCCATCACCCAGGCGTCGTTGATGCCGACGCAGGCGACCTTGTCCACGCCCTTGCCCGCCAGCGCCTCGGCCCCGGCCACGAAGCCGGGCAGGTGGGCACGGCTGCAGCCGGGGGTGAAGGCACCCGGCACCGCGAACAGCACGACCTTGCCGGAGCCCAGCGCCTCGGCGGCGCTGATGCCCACCGGCATACCGTCCTCGCCGAGCACCTTGACCTCGACGTCGGGAACCTTGTCGCCCACCGCAATCGCCATGTTTCTCTCCTTTGAAAAACGTGTCCGCTGCCGGCGACCATAACCGGCCGGGGAAGCCGTTGGTCTCAGAGGTCGGCGAGCATCGTGCGGGCCAGCGCTCCGGCCCGCGGGCCGTACCCACCGCCGAACAGCGCCGCGTGCACGACCACCGGATGTAACTGATGCAACGGGACGCGGCGGTCGCGGCCGGACGCGGGCGGGTACACGGCGTCGTAGCCGGCCAGGATGCGGTCCAGCAGCGGCGCTCCGAACAGCGCGAGCATCGCCAGGTCGGTTTCCCGGTGCCCGCCGTGCACCGCCGGGTCGATCAAATAGACGAGGCCATTGGCCGCCCAGTGCACGTTGCCCGCCCAAAGGTCGCCGTGCAGTAGCGCCGGTGGCTCCTCGGGGCCGGCGACGTCCTCGAGGTTGTCCAGCACGCGTTGCACGTCGAGGGCGTCGCGGGGGTTGATCGCGTCGCGCTCGATCGCCTTGCGCAGCGCCGGGCCGACGCGTTGCTCGCGATAGAGCTCCGGCCAGCTGTTGGCCGGACGGTTGGGCAGGCGCAGCGAGCCGAGATAACCGTCGCCGTCGCCGCCGAAGTGCGCGGGCGCGGCTCGGTGGGTGACGGCCAGCGCGCGACCGAACGCCTCGGCGGCGCCGGGGTTCGGGCGGCCGGGTTCGATCCACTCCAGCGCGAGAGCGTCATCGGTGACCGCGAGCACATCCGGCACCGGGGCGCCGCCTGCTTCGGCCAGCCGGCGCAGCCCCGCTGCCTCGGTGCGGAAGAAGTCCGGCGGGGCACCGGGGCGGGTTTTGATGAAGATCGTGCGGCCGTCGTCCAGGGTGGCCCGGGCCGCGCGGCAGATGTCGCCGCCGCCAACCGGCTGCGTGTCGGAGATGGCGACGCCGAGAGCGTCCGCCAGAGCTGCTGTCACCTCTGCAGTTGTGCCCGGAGTTCGGCGATCAAGGCATTCGCGGCGGCCTCGATCTGGTCCAGCGCCGCGTCGAAGTCCGTCGCGTCGCCGTAATAGGGATCGGGCACGTCGACGGTGTCGAACAATCGGATCTCGACGTCCTCGGTGGGGGCGATGCGCCGCAGGTCGCGCACGTTCGCTGTGTCCATGGCGAGCACCAGGTCATGCTCGGCGAAATCCGCTCGCCCGAACTGCCGTGCCCGATGCTCGTCCGGGTAGCCGCGGGCCCGCAACGCCGCCCGGGCCCGTCGATCCGCCGATGCCCCGATGTGCCAGTCCCCGGTCCCCGCCGAGCTCACCGTGACCTCGTCACCCAGCCCCGCCTTGTCGAGCTTGTGTCGCAGCACGGCCGCGGCCATCGGTGAGCGGCAGATGTTCCCCAGGCACACGACCGCTATCCGCACGCGGCCCATCCTGTCCTACCGGTCGTATGTAGGGTCGAGGAGACAAGTGCACCTAGCGGGAGCTCGAGGGTAACCGGGCTGAGAGGGCGGCTGTCGCCGCCGACCGCCTGAACCTGACCGGGTAATGCCGGCGTAGGGAGCGCGACATGACGATCGTCGAAGAACCCGCCACCACGACGGAAGCCCCGGCGTTCCGCAAGACCTACCTGGTGGGCTCGCGCGAGGACCTGCGAGTGCCGATGCGCGAGGTGGCGCTGACCACCGGCGACCGCGTGGTCCTCTACGACACTTCCGGGCCGTACACCGACGCCGGCGTGTCCACCGACATTCGTCGGGGGTTGGAGCTGGTGCGAGACCGGTGGATTGCTGAGCGCGGGGACACCGTCGGGTACGACGGCCGTATCGCGCTTCCGACGGACGACGGGTACGCCGACGCGGACCGCCGCGACCGCAGCCTCAACGGCCTGGATGCGGTGTTCACCGGATCGCGTCGGCCCCTCAAGGCCACCGGCGCCCCGGTCACCCAGCTCTCCTACGCGCGCCGCGGGCTGATCACCCCGGAAATGGAGTTCGTCGCGTTGCGCGAGGGCGTCGAGGCGGAGTTCGTGCGCTCGGAGATCGCTCGCGGGCGGGCGATCCTGCCCGCCAACGTGAACCATCCGGAGACCGAGCCGATGATCATCGGCCGCAACTTCCTGGTGAAGATCAACGCCAACATCGGCAACTCCGCGGTCGCCTCCTCCATCGAGGAGGAGGTCGACAAGATGACCTGGGCGACCCGGTGGGGCGCGGACACGGTCATGGACCTGTCGACCGGCCGGAACATCCACACCACCCGCGAGTGGATCATCCGCAACTCACCGGTGCCGATCGGCACCGTGCCGATCTACCAGGCGCTGGAGAAGGTCGACGGTAAGGCCGCCGAGCTGACCTGGGAGATCTACCGGGACACCCTCATCGAGCAGTGCGAGCAGGGTGTGGACTACTTCACCGTGCACGCCGGCGTGCGGCTGCCCTACGTGCCGCTGACCGCCAAGCGGAAGACCGGCATCGTCTCCCGCGGCGGCTCGATCATGGCCGCGTGGTGCCTGGCGCACCACCAGGAGTCCTTCCTGTACACGCACTTCGAGGACATCTGCGAGCTGCTCAAGCAGTACGACGTCTCGTTCTCCCTCGGCGACGGCCTGCGGCCGGGCTGCACCCACGACGCCAATGACGAGGCGCAGCTGGCCGAGCTGCGCACGCTGGGTGAGCTGACCGAGATCGCCTGGCGGCACGATGTGCAGGTGATGATCGAGGGCCCCGGCCACGTCGCGATGAACAAGATCAAGGAGAACATGGACCTCCAACTGGAGGTCTGCCACGAGGCGCCGTTCTACACCCTGGGCCCGCTGGTCACCGACATCGCGCCGGGCTACGACCACATCACCTCCGCGATCGGCGCGGCGATGATCGGCTGGTTCGGCACCGCGATGCTCTGCTACGTCACGCCCAAGGAGCACCTCGGCCTGCCCGACCGCGACGACGTGAAGACCGGCGTGATCACCTACAAGATCGCCGCGCACGCCGCGGACCTGGCCAAGGGCCACCCCGGCGCCTCGGCCTGGGATGACGCGCTGTCAGATGCACGGTTCGAGTTCCGCTGGGAGGACCAGTTCAACCTGGCCCTGGATCCGGACACCGCGCGGGCGTTCCACGACGAGACGCTGCCGGCCGAGGCCGCCAAGACCGCGCACTTCTGCTCCATGTGCGGCCCGCACTTCTGCTCCATGCGGATCACCCAGGACGTCCGCAAGTACGCCGCGGAGCACGGGTTGGGCGCGGAGGAGGCGCTGGACGCCGGGATGGCCGAGAAGTCGCGGGAGTTCCG
This sequence comes from Sporichthyaceae bacterium, assembly GCA_036493475.1. Classification (NCBI taxonomy): domain Bacteria; kingdom Bacillati; phylum Actinomycetota; class Actinomycetes; order Sporichthyales; family Sporichthyaceae; species Sporichthyaceae bacterium. The sequence continues at coordinate 7,272 of DASXPS010000048.1, forward strand.
CGAGCTCGGCGACCGCGTCTACCTCCCCCTCGCCGACTGAGGCGGCAGAACTACCCCGAGTGTGTAGTTGCGCAGGTTTTCCGGCCCACTCCGGCTGCGCAACTACACACTCGGGTGACTTGCGCAGCAGTTAAACGCAACGACGCGGGCGCCCCGGTCCACGGTTGGGGCGCCCGCGCCGCGTCTCAGGGAGACGATCAGCGATCGGTGACGTTCTTCGCGGCGTCCTTAATGTTCTCGCCGGCCTTCTTCATCTGACCGCGCGCCTGGTCGCCCTGACCTTCGCGTTCGGCATCGCGGTCCCCGGTCAACTTGCCGGCGGCCTCCTTGGCCTTGCCGGACACGTCATCGATGGCGTTGTTGATCTTGTCTGAAGTACCCACAGCGGGCATTCCCCTTTCGGCATGGGCGTCCGAACGTCATTTCTCTGCCCGCAACAGGGGGTTTCGACACCGCTTTGCGGTGTGTCAATTCGGGGCTCGCGCAACCGGATTGGCGGAGGGTAGCTGGGGTAGCTAGACCCTTCAGCGCGCTTCGAGGCTGTCCGGCAACACGACGTTGATCAGCCAACTGACGAAGCTGATCACCAGGCCGCCGACCAAGGCCGCCTTGAAGCCGCTCACGTGGAACGGCACGTTCATCGCATCGGCTATCGCGCTGGTGAGCAGCAGCATCAACGCGTTGATCACGAAGATGATCAGTCCGAGCGTGAGAATGAAAAGCGGTAACGAAAACAGCTTCACCACCGGCTTCACCACCGTGTTCACCACGGCGAAGATCGCCGCGACGATCAGCAGCATCAGCAGCCGTTGCCCTAACGAACCGCGTCCGTCATGCGCGCCCTTGTTCAGCGCGATGCCGGACACCGCACCCGCTGCCACCCACAACGCGGCGGCGTTGACGCCGAGTCGGATCAGCACAGTCCGCATGACGGCATCGTGTCATGACACCGTGCGTGATCTGCGCCGACGCCGGTCCTACGCTGACCGGCATGGCGGACGGACCACGGCTGCGCGCCGCGATCACGGACATCCCCGGCTACCAGCCGGGCCGGGTGCCGGCCGGCGGTGCGGCGTTCAAGCTCTCCTCCAACGAGAACCCGTACCCGCCGCTGCCCGCGGTGCTCGAGGTGATTGCCGCCGCGGCGGCCGACGCCAACCGGTACCCGGACATGGCCGCCACCGGGTTGGTCAACGCCCTGGCGAGTTATCTCGACGTGCCGGCCGAGCACCTCGCATTGGGCACCGGATCGGTTGGGGTGCTGCAACAACTGCTGCAGTCCACCGTCACGCCGGGCGATGAGGTGCTCTACGCGTGGCGGTCCTTCGAGGCCTATCCGATCCTGGTGCAGATCGTCGGCGGCACCTCGGTGCGTATCCCGCTGGACGGCGCCGCCCGGCACGACTTGACCGCGATGGCCGACGCGATCACCGAGCGGACCCGGGCGATCCTGCTGTGCAGCCCGAATAACCCGACGGGCCCGGCCATCCACCGTGACGAGCTCAACGAGTTCCTGGACCGCGCGGTGCCCACCGATGTGCTGGTGGTGCTCGACGAGGCCTACCGGGAGTTCGTCACCGACCCCGACGTCCCGGACGGCATTGAGATTTACCGGCAACGCAGCAATGTCGCGGTGCTGCGCACCTTCTCCAAGGCCTACGGGTTGGCCGGGCTGCGGGTCGGTTACGTGGTGGCGCCGCCCGCGGTGGCCGGGGCGGCGCGGGCCTGCGCGGTGCCGTTCGGGGTGTCCACCGTGGCGCAGGCGGCCGCGGTCGCCTCGTTGGCGGCGGATGAGGAACTCCGCGACCGGGTCGCGGCGCTGGTGCTCGAACGCAGCCGGGTGCTGGACGGGTTGCGCGCGGCCGGCTGGGACCCGCCCGACGCGCAGGGCAACTTCGTCTGGCTGCCGTTGGGGGAGGCGACCATTGACTTCGCCACGGCCTGCGAGGCGGCCGGGGTGATGGTGCGTCCGTTCTCCCCGGACGGGGCGCGGATCAGCGTGGGCGCGCCGAGTGTGGACGCGCGCATGCTCGAGGTCGCCGCCAACTTCCCAGTCCAACCAAGGCGTCCCCACCAGCGGCTTTAGGCTTCCTACGAACGGTTCGAGTTGGCCCACCCGTCCGGACGATGTGCCCGCGCGATTTCGGTCGGCTCGCTACCGTTGATCAATATGACGATCACGCCCGATGTCCGCCCCGCGGTCCCTGCCAACAGGCGCGCTGACCTGCGGGAATCAGCTGCGACGGAGACCCCGTCGAACGCGGCACAGACAGGAGCCGACGTGCTGAGCCCCACCGAGGATTTCGTCCAACTGCTCACCCCCGAGGGCGAGCTGGTGGACCACCCGGAGTACGCGAGCGAGTTCACCGACGCCGAGTTGCGTGGTTTGTACCGGGATCTGGTTCTGGTGCGCCGCATCGACGCGGAGGCCACCGCTCTGCAGCGGCAGGGTGAGCTGGGCATCTGGGCGTCGCTGCTCGGTCAGGAAGCCGCTCAGGTCGGCTCGGGTCGCGCGCTGGGTCCCAAAGACCACGTTTTCCCGACCTACCGCGAGCACGGCGTGGCCTGGTGCCGGGACGTCGACCCGCTGCGCCTGCTCGGCCTGTTCCGCGGCGTGAACACCGGCGGCTGGGACCCCGAGGCACACAAGTTTCACCTGTACACGATCGTCATCGGCGCGCAGACCCTGCACGCCACCGGCTACGCGATGGGCATCCAGCGCGACGGACTGGTCGGCGAGGGCAACGCCGAGGCGGTCATCGCCTACTTCGGCGACGGTGCCACCAGCCAGGGCGACGTGAACGAGGCCTTCATCTGGGCCAGCAGCTTCCAGGCCCCGGTGGTGTTCTTCTGCCAGAACAACCAGTGGGCCATCTCCATCCCCACCGACAAGCAGTCCCGGGTGCCGCTCTATCAGCGCGCTCGCGGCTTCGGCTTCCCCGGCATCCGGGTGGACGGCAACGACGTGCTCGCGGTGCACGCCGTCACCCGCGCCGCGCTGGACCGCGCCCGGGAGGGCAGCGGCCCGACGTTCATCGAGGCGTTCACCTACCGCATGGGTGCGCACACCACGTCGGATGACCCGACCCGGTACCGCATCGCGGCCGAGGTCGAGGCGTGGAAGTTGAAGGACCCGATCGAGCGGTTGCGTTCCTTCCTGGTCCGCCAGGGCAAGGCCGACCAGGCCTTCTTCGATGAGATCGCCGAGGAGTCCGACCAGCTGGCCAAACACGTGCGCACCGGCTGCCTGGAGATGGCCGACCCGGAGCCGCTGTCCATGTTCGATCACGTCTACGCCGAGCCGCACCCGCCGCTGCAGGCGCAGCGCGATTCCTTCGCCGCCTACCTCGCCTCGTTCGAAGGTGGTCACGAATGAGCGCCCAGACCACCACCCTGGCCAAAGGCGTCAACATGGGCCTGCGGGCCGCGATGGACCGCGACCCGCGGGTCGTGCTGCTCGGTGAGGACATCGGCCGGCTCGGCGGGGTCTTCCGGGTCACCGACGGCCTGCAGAAGGACTTCGGTGAGGCCCGGGTCGTCGACACCCCGCTGGCCGAGTCCGGCATCCTCGGCACCGCGATCGGTATGGCGCTGCGCGGCTACCGCCCGGTGTGCGAGATCCAGTTCGACGGCTTCGTGTTCCCGGCCTTCGACCAGATCGTCTGCCAGCTGGCCAAGATGCGGGTGCGGTCGGCCGGCACGGTGAAGATGCCGGTCGTGGTGCGCATCCCGTTCGGCGGCGGCATCGGCGCGGTGGAGCACCACTCGGAGTCCCCGGAGGCGTACTTCGCGCACACCGCGGGTCTGCGCGTGGTCGTCTGCTCCAACCCGATCGACGCGTATTGGATGATCCAGCAGGCCATCGCCTCGGACGACCCGATCATCTTCTTCGAGCCCAAGCGCCGCTACTGGGAGAAGGCCGAACTCGACGTCGAGGCCGGCCCGCCCGCCGAGTCGCTGCACACCGCGCGGGTGCTGCGCGAGGGCACCGACCTGACGCTGGCCGCCTACGGCCCGATGGTGAAGGTGTGTTTGGACTCCGCGGTCGCCGCGGAGGAGGACGGGCGGTCGCTGGAGGTCCTTGACCTGCGTTCGCTGTCCCCGCTGGACACCACCACGCTGTTCAACTCCGTGCGTCGCACCGGCCGGTTGGTCGTCGTGCACGAGGCGCCGGTAAACATCGGCGTGGGTGCCGAGATCGCCGCCGCGGTGCAGGAACATTGCTTCCACTCGTTGGAGGCGCCGACGCTGCGCGTGGGTGGCTTCGACACCCCTTACCCGCCGTCCCGGATCGAGGAGGACTACCTTCCCGACCTGGACCGGGTGCTCGACGCCGTCGACCGTTCGCTCGCGTACTAGGAGAATTCCGTGGCACGCAAGCAGTTCAAGCTGCCTGACGTCGGTGAGGGTCTGACCGACGGCGAGATCCTGCGCTGGTACGTCTCACCGGGCGACCGGGTGACGGTCAATCAGACGATCGTGGAGATCGAGACGGCGAAGGCGGCCGTGGAGTTGCCCTGCCCGTACGAGGGCGAGGTGGTCGAATTGCTGGCCGAGGTCGGCGAGATTATCGACGTGGGCGCGCCGATCATCACCATCGAGACCGAGCCGGGTTCGACGTCTGCCGAGCCCGCGCCGGCGGCCCCGGCCGCAGCCATCCCGGCGCCCGCGGCTCCGGCCACCGAATCCGTGGCGGCCGGGCTGATCGGTGGCGAGGCGCCCGGCGGGCGCACCGCGGTACTGGTCGGCTACGGCCCGCGCACCACCACGGCCAAGCGTCGTCCGCGGCGCGGTGAGCATGCCGGCGCGCACACGCACACCCCGGCGGCCATCGCCGAGGAGGTGCCGGCCGGCCCGATGGGCACCGAGTCCTACCAGCCGGTGCGCCACGGCGGCCTGGAGGTCGGCCGGTTGACCGAGGCCCGCGAGGCCCCGTACGCCGGGGAAGCCGTACCGGCCCGCACCATCGCCCTGGAGGAGCAGAGCTCCCGGCTGGTCGTGCTGGCCAAGCCGCCGGTCCGCAAGATGGCGCGTGACCTCGGGGTGGACCTGCGCCGGGTCAGCCCGACCGGCGCCGGCGGGACCATCACCCGGGACGACGTGAACGCCGCCGCCACAGCCGCCCCGGCACCGGCCGGCGAGGTCCGCGAGGAGCGGGTGCCGGTGAAGGGCGTGCGACGGATGACCGCGCAGGCCATGGTCGCCAGCGCGTTCACCGCCCCGCACGTCACCGAGTTCCTCACCGTGGACGTCACCCGGACTTCTGAGTTCGTCGACCGGCTGCGCGAGCACCGGGCGATGGCGGGGGTGAAGGTCTCCCCGCTGCTGGTGTTGGCCAAGGCGATGTGCCTGGCGGTGCGGCGTACCCCGGAGGTCAACGCGACCTTCGACGACGCCGCGCACGAGATCGTGCTGAAGCACTACGTGAACCTGGGCATCGCCGCGGCCACGCCGCGTGGGCTGCTGGTGCCGAACATCAAGAACGCCGACGCGCTGTCACTCCCGGAACTGGCGGCCGCCCTGGGCGAGTTGACGGCCACCGCGCGGGAGGGCCGGACCCAGCCCGCCGACATGGCCGGTGGCACCATCACCGTCACCAACGTCGGCGTGTTCGGCGTGGACGCGGGCACCCCGATCCTCAACCCCGGCGAATCCGCGATCCTCGCCTTCGGCGCGATCCGGCCGCAGCCGTGGGTGGTGGACGGGGAGGTCGTGCCGCGTCAGGTGAGCACGCTGTCGCTCTCCTTCGACCATCGCGTGGTCGACGGCGAGGCCGGCTCTCGGTTCCTGGTCGACGTCGGCTCGGTGCTGGAGGACCCGGCCTCGGCCCTGCTGTTCTAAGGGGCGGCTATCGTCCTGCGCACCGCAAACGGCGCGAGAGGACGAGGCTGATGGCACTGTCGCTGGGCACCGCGCACCACATTCGATTGACCGTCACCGACGTGGAGCGGTCGCAGAAGTTCTACGCCGGCCTGCTCGGGTTGCAGGTGGCGGCGGCGGGGGCGCCGCCGGCCGGGCACGAGCACCACGAGGAACTGCTGGACGCGCTGCAGGGTGGGGTGGTGCTCACCAACGGGGCGATGCTGATCGGGCTGCGTCCGGTCCAGCAGGGTCGGGAGAATGACCGGTTCGACCCGTTCCGGGTCGGCTTGGACCACATCAGCTTCGCCCTGGACACCCGCGCCGAACTCGACGCAAAAGTGGCCGAACTGGACGAGGCAGGCATCGAGCACGGACCGGTGCGGACGCTGGACAGTTTCCAGCTGGCGTTCCTGGCCTTCTTCGACCCGGATGGCATCGCCTTGGAGTTCACCGCGCCGATCGCCTGAATGCGCGTCCGTCGCCCCTCGGTAGGAGCACACTGAGGATGGGGGTGACGGGCCGATGGATTCCAAATGGCGCCGCGTCAGTCTGTTGGCCGGCCTGCCGATGCTGGTCGGCGTGGCTGCCTGCGGCGGGGGTGGCAGCAAGGATTCGGTGGCGCCGGTGCCGACCCCCACGGTGACCGCGACGGCGGAGCCGTCGAGCACGCCCGAGCCGACGGACACCGCAACGGCGACGGCGAGCGCGCGACCGTCGGCGGCCGCGGTGCCGACGACGATCCCAGCCGGCATGGTCAAGATCACCTTCATGGCCGCCAACTGCGACGGGTGTCGGTTCACCGCGGTGGACACCACGGCCCGGCCCAAGCCGATGACCTGGGTGAGCACCTACGTCAACAACGGCAAGGCGACCGTGCTGGTGCCGATCACCGCCACCCACGACATGGCCTTCCGCGCCGACTACTCCGAGCCGATGGGCCAGGGCGGCGCCCGGCCGGACCTGGTGCTCGGCTACCAGGGTGTGGCTGACGGCACCGAACTGGAGTGGGAGACCGCCCAGACCAAGCAGCAGGGCAACTACTGCTGGGCGGGCACGACGTCCGATCAGATGTCCATTCACGTGCTGCACAAGGTGTACAGCGACCCCAAGGACAAGCAGGACCCGACCGCGATCGTGTTCTGGGCCTCACCGACCCTGCCCGTCGACACCGACCGCTACCGCACCGCGGACCATGGCGGCCTGGGTGACCAGGACTTCCCGTACTGCACACACGACTGAGCCGAGCGGAGCGAGAGCGCGAGGAACGAGCGTTCTCGATCCCGAGGCGATGGAAGTGTGTTGACGAGCGCCGGTGAGGATCACCCACGACTGAGCCGAGCGGAGCGAGCACCGGCGAGGATCACTCACGACTGAGCCGAGCCGCACGGCAGACTGGCCTCCGTGCGGGTGTGCCTGATCCAACTGGACGTGTCGCTGCGTGCGCCGATGCCCGAGCGTCTCGAGCACGCCGCCGAGCTCATCGGGCGGTGCGCGGGCGCGGACCTAGTCGTACTGCCGGAGCTGTGGGCGCACGGGGCCTGGGCCTTCGACAACTGGGGTGAGCTCGCCGAGCCGCTGCACGGTCCGACGCTGGAGGCGCTCTGCGCCGCGGCCAAGTCCGCCGGCGTCCGGCTGCATGGCGGCACGATCCTGGAGCGCGACGGCGACCAGCTGTTCAACACCGCGGTGCTGATCGAGCCCGACGGGTCGCTGCACGGCCGCTACCGCAAGATCCACCGCTTCGGCTTCGACAGTGGCGAGGCCGCCTTGGTCTCGGCCGGCGAGGAGCGGGTGAGCTGGGCCCTGGGCGGCGTCACCGCGGCCGTCGCCACCTGCTACGACCTGCGCTTCCCGGAACTGTTCCGCGCAGCAGTGCCCGAGGCCGAGCTGATCGTGCTGGCCTCGTCCTGGCCGCGCAAACGGGACGACCACTGGCGGCTATTGGCCCGCGCCCGCGCGGTGGAGAACCTGGTGTACGTGCTCGCCTGCGACGCCTGCGGCACCCAGGCCGGCGTCGAGCAGGCCGGGTACTCGGTGGTGGTCGACCCCTGGGGTGAGGTCGTCGCCGAGGCAAGCCCCACCGACGAGCAGGTCCTGGACGTCACCATCGACCCGGCCCGGGTGGCCGAGATGCGCGAGCAGTTCCCCGCACTGCGCGACCGGCGGCTGTGACCCCTCCTCAACCTCTCCCGGCGTGTGGGGCCATCAAAGCCTCGGGATAGCCCGAAACGCCATGAGCGGGCGGGCGTTCAGGCGCCGTCGGTGGCGGGGTCGCCGAGCAGGCGGCTCAGGTGCGTGCGCACCACCCGCTTGGTCTCCTCGAGCACCTCGATGTCCCCGTTCGGGTCGCGCTCGAAGGCGTAGCGGGTCAGGGAATCCGCGATGCGCACCGCGATCACCAGGTCCAACCGCAGCTGCTCGCTGGTGCGCACCTCGACGTAGGGCGCGATCAGCTCGACGAACCGGTCGGCGACCACCGTGTCGTTGTCCCGCTCCGGGTCGAGCAGGTGCAGATCGGCGACGTCGCCGAAGCGGATGGCCCGGAAGCCGGGGATGCGCCGGTGCATGTCGGCGTACTGGTCAATGACGTCGGACACGACCTGCCACCAGGTCTGCATCTGCCGGGCGCGGACCATCGCGGTCAGCCGGTCGGCGAAGATGTCCAGATTGCGCCGCGCTACCGCGCGCACGACCGCCTGCTTGTCCGGGAAGAATTGGTACAGCGAGCCGATGGAGACATCGGCGCGTTCCGCGATCAGGGTGGTGGTCAGCGCGTCGTAGCCGATCTCGGCGACCAACTCCTGAGCCGCATCCAACATCCGCTGGACGCGGGCCACGCTGCGACGCTGCATGGGCTCACGGCGCAGGGCAGGTGCGGTCGGGGGTGCGTCCACCCGCGGCGTGCTCATGTGATCCATTCTCGCCAATCCGTGAACGTCAGTGCACATTCGGTGAGCCGGACGGTCTGCCTTGTGCGGCGAACGGTTGGTCGGGAAAGCGAAGATACTCCGCATTGCGATCTGTTGATCATGGGGGAGGGCACGTGCGGTTGACGGTGGCGCTTGCGCTGCTGTTGCTGACGCTTGCCGTGGCCATTCGTCGGCCTCATGGCGTGCCCGAGGCCGTGGTCGCCGTGCCCGCCGCGCTGCTCTGTGTGCTGGTCGGGGCGAGTTCGTGGGCGCAGGCCCGACATCAGCTGCACGCTCTCGCGCCCACCCTGGCCTTCCTGGCCGCGGTGCTGGTGCTGGCCCGGCTGTGTGCGCAGGAGGGCCTGTTCGCCTGGGCCGGCGGCGTGTTGGCCCGCTCGGCGCGCGGGCAGGGTCTGCGGTTGTTGGCGTGGGCGCTCGGCATGGGCGCGGCCATCACCACCGTGCTCAGCCTGGACGCCACCGTCGTGCTGTTCACCCCGGTGGTGGCCGCCGCCGCGCTCAGCGCGCGGCTGCCCGCCCGCCCGCACCTGCACGCCACCGCGCACGTGGCCAACTCCGCCTCGTTGCTGCTGCCGGTGTCCAACCTGACCAACCTGTTGGTCTTCCACGCCGCCGGTCTGTCCGTCGCCCGCTTCGCCGCGCTCATGCTGCTGCCCACGGCCGTCGTCCTGGCCGTGGAGTACCTCGGCGCCCGCGCCTGCTTCGCGCCCGACCTCCAGCTGACGTCATCCGCGTTGACCACTTCGCAGGGCCCGGACGTGGTCCAGGGGGATGACATCAGCTGTGACCAGCCGCGGCCGTACCGTGCGCTGGTCGTGCTGGCGGGGACGTTGGTCGGGTTTGTGGTGTGTTCGCCGTTGGGGATCGCGCCGGCGTGGGCGGCGGCGCTGGGGGCGGCGGTGTTGGGGGTGCCGCGGGTGTGGGCGGGGCGGACGCTGGTCACGGAGATTGTGGGGGCGGCGGATCCGGCGTTCCTGGCGTTTGTGGCGGCCCTGGCGGTCATCGTGGACGCGGTGTCCCGGCACGGCCTGGATCGCGTGGTGCGGCCGCTGGTGAGTCATGCCGGCGGGCTGCTGGGGTTGCTCACGGTGGCGGTGGTCGGCGCGGTGCTGGCCAATCTGGTGAACAACCTGCCGGCCACGTTGTTGTTGTTGCCGGTGACGCTGCCGGGCGGGCCGGTGGCGGTGTTGGCGCTGCTCATCGGGGTCAACGTCGGACCCAACCTGACCTACGTCGGGTCGCTGGCCACCATGCTCTGGCTGCGGGTTTGCCGCGGCGTCGGCATCACGCCGAGTCTGCACACGTTCACCCGGCACGCGATGCTCACCGTGGTCCCGGCGTTGGCCGGCGCGACGACGGCGCTGTGGCTGGCCGCAAAAATCATCGGGACATGACAACGGGTGGAGCGCGCGGCTGCCGATCCGTGCGCTCCACCCGTGTCGCGGGGCTTGGCTGTCGTTTGTGCCGGTAGCGACAGCCGTACCCGTGGCCGAGACCCCCACCAGGTCAGCAGCCACCGTGATGACGTCTCTGAACACGACTGGCAGTCGTGCTCACAGAGCTGATACCCGGTGACCGGACCGCTACACCTGAGCCAGGTAGTTAATTTCGCGCGATCTAGAATTCGTCCTCCGCGACGGCCATCAGCGCGTTGTCCACGCTCTCGGCGATCACCCGCTGGGCGTGCAGCGTGGGCAGCACCTGTGCGGAGAAGAAGCGCGCCGCGGCCACCTTGCCGCGGTAGAACGCCGCGTCGCGGGCCGACGGGTTGCCCTCCAGGGCGAACAGCGCCACCTCGGCCTGACGCAACAGCAGCCAGCCGATGATCAGGTCGCCGGTCGCCATCAGCAACCGGGTGGTGTTCTGCCCGACCTTGTACATCTCCTCGGAGTCACCCATGGCCCGGGTGATCGCGGAGACCATCGTGCCGACGATCGCCTGCGCGTCGGCCAGCGCGTGACCCAGCTGCGCCCGCTCGGCGCCCAGCGGCCCGGTCGGGTCGGTGGCCGCGAACTTCTCGATCTGGGTGGCCAGCTCGGTCAGCGCCTGACCCTGGTCCCGCACGATCTTGCGGAAGAAGAAGTCCATGCCCTGGATCGCCGTGGTGCCCTCATACAGGGTGTCGATCTTGGCGTCCCGGATGTACTGCTCCAGCGGATACTCCTGCAGATAGCCCGAGCCGCCGAAGATCTGCAGCGCGTCGGCCAGCAGCGCGTAGGACCGCTCCGACCCGACACCCTTGACCAGCGGCAGCAACAGGTCGTTGAGCCGCTCGTCCATCGACTCGGCCTCGCGGCCCTCGATCTCCGCGGCGTGGATCCGGTCCTGCACCGAAGCGGTGTACAGCACCAGCGCTCGCATGCCCTCGACGTAGGCCTTTTGCATCATCAGCGAGCGGCGCACCTCGGGATGGCGCAGAATCACCACCCGCGGCGCGGACTTGTCCGTGGCCCGGGTCAGGTCCGGGCCCTGGATGCGCTCCTTGGCGTAGGCCAGGGCGTTGAGGTACCCGGTGGACAGCGTCGCGATGGCCTTGGTGCCGACCATCATCCGGGCGTTCTCGATGATCTGGAACATCTGCGCGATGCCGTTGTGCACGTCGCCGAGCAGCATGCCCACCGCGGGGACGCTGTCCCCGAAGGTCAGCTCGCAGGTGGTGGAGACCTTCAGGCCCATCTTGTGCTCGACGTTGGTGACGAAGGCGCCGTTGCGCTCACCGAGTTCGCCGGTGGCGATGTCCACGTGAAACTTCGGCACGATGAACAGCGACAGGCCCTTGGTGCCCGGGCCCGCGCCGGCCGGCCGGGCCAGCACGAAATGCACGATGTTGTCGGCCATGTCGTGCTCGGCGGAGGTGATGAACCGCTTCACGCCGGTGAGGTGCCAGCTGCCGTCCTCCTGCTGCACCGCCCGGGTGCGCCCGGCGCCGACGTCGGAGCCCGCGTCGGGCTCGGTCAGGCACATGGTGGCGCCCCAGCGGTTGTCCACCATCAGCTGCGCGAGCTTCTTTTGTTCCTCGGTGCCGTTGCGGAACAACATGTGCGCGAAGCCCGGACCGGCGGCGTAGATGTGCACGCCGGGGTTCGAGCCGAGCAGCATCTCCTGCAGCGCCCATTTCAGCGACGACGGCGCGGGCGTGCCACCGAGCTCGGCGGGCAGGTCCAGCCGCCACATCTCCGAGTTCATGTAGGCGTTCTGCGCCTTCTTGAACGACTCCGGCATCGTCACGCTGTGCGTGGCCGGGTCGAACACCGGCGGCGTGCGGTCGGATTCGATCATGGAGTCGGCGAGGTCGTGCTCGGCCAGGCGCTCCATCTCGTCCAGCAGCGCACGGGCGGACTCGACGTCCATCTCCTCGTACGCGCCGCTGCCCAGGACCTCGTCGCGACGCAAAAATTCGAAGAGGTTGAACTCGATGTCGCGGCGGTTGCTCTTGTAGTGACCCATCTGACGAACCCCTTCGCAGACGATCTCGACCGGCCGGCGCCGGCCCCCGTCGTAGGTGACGACTACTGTCTCCTACCCGTGAGTAACCTAACATACTCGCGAGTAACAACCAAGCTGTTCGGCCAGAACTTCCCACCGAAATCTTCCTGCCGAGAGGTCAACGATGACCGGACTTGCGCACACGCGTGTCGGAACCGGCGAGCCGCTGCTGTTGCTGCACGGCATCGGCAGCCGCAAAGAGGTGTGGGCTCCGGTGATCGAGCACCTGGCCGATCATCGGGAGGTCATCGCGCTCGACCTGCCCGGCTTCGGACAGAGCCCGCTGCCGCCCGGCCAGGACCTCACCGCGGAAGGCCTGGCTGCGACGGTGGCCGAGTTCTGTGCCTCGATCGGCGTCGTGCGCCCGCACGTGGCGGGTAATTCGCTGGGCGGCTGGGTGTCGTTGGAGATGGCTCGGGCAGGCACCGTGGCCTCGATGACCGGGATCTCCCCGGCCGGGCTGTGGCGCGGCCGGGTGCCCCGCTACACCAAGTGGCAAGTGCGCGGGATCCATGACCTGCCGGCCAAGCTGGGTCCGGCGATGGGCCCGCTGACCCTGAATCCGCCGCTGCGCATGGCGCTGACCGCCAATGTGTTCGGTCGGCCCTGGAAGACGCCGCGCCGCGCGCTGCTCGACGACGCCGCGGCCACGGTGGCCGCGGTGGCGTTCGAGCCGACGCTGGCCGCGGCCTCCGGTAAGCGGTTCACCGGCGGGATGGTCATCGACGTGCCGGTGACGATCGCGTTCGGCAGCCGCGACGTGATCCTCGGTCCGGGATGTCGGGTTCGTGATCAATTGCCCGCCCACACGCGGTGGCTGACACCCCGCGGATGGGGGCACATGCCGGTGTGGGACGACCCCCGCGGCGTGGCCCGGGTCATCCTCGAAGGTTCGATACGGGCTGTAGCAGCAGCCTGACCGACCGTCAGGTCGCTTACCTGGCTGTAATTCCCAGCTTGCTTTCGGTGAACTCGGGCATTACCGGACGGGCGTGGCGAATGTCATCCGCGCAATGTTAAAAGGTGATCACGAACGAGTGATCCACCCTCACATCACGGATGACTTCTCGAACTCTGAGCGGACCCCTTCACTCACTAGGAACGGAGCCCGCTCTCCATGAACACCTCCAAGTCTGCCGCTCGGCTCGGCGTCGTCGCCGCCATGATCGCCACCACCGCCCTTTCCGGTGCGGCGGCCGCATCCGCGCACAGCCACCACGGGGAAATCAAGGGCGAGGTGAGCTCGAACCGTGGCCACCAGCTGAACTTCCGGCCCACGGTCCGGCTGTTCGAGGTCGTCCCGTCGGGTACCGGCGATTTCGGCGCCGCCCACCAGTTCCACTTGATCGCCACCACCACCACCGACAAACACGGCGACTTCAAGTTCAAGCACCTGGCGCACGGTCGCTACTACGTCGAGGCGTTGGGTGACGCCGCCGCGTCCCCGCTGTCGGACGCCGGCCTGTTCCGCTCGGAGTTCTTCCAGAACAGCTTGAGCATCGAGAACAGCAAGTCGATCAAGGTCAAGTCCGACAAGACCGTCAAGCTCGAAGAGATCAAGCTGACCCGCAACTAGTACTAGCCGGCCGGCGCACCACGCCGGCGTCGAGCAACGCCTCGCCGCCGCGCCCCCGCCAGGGCGCGGCGGCGCTGTGCTTGGGGGGTGTCCGGGTTGCCGAAAACGCTCAGGTCATCGAACATGTGTTCGTGATACGGCCGCGAACCGTAGGCCAGGCGGCGATTCTGCACGCCGACCTGGATGCGTTCTACGCCTCGGTGGAGCAACGTGACGATCCCCGGCTGCGCGGGCGCCCGGTGATTGTGGGCGGTGGCGTGGTGCTCGCCGCCAGCTACGAGGCCAAGGCCCGGGGGGTGCGTACCGCGATGGGTGGGCTCGCCGCCCGCCGGTTGTGCCCGACGGCGGTCGTGGTGCCGCCGCGGTTCGAGGCCTACCTGGCCGCCAGCAGGGCCGTGTTCGCCATCTTCAACGACGTCACGCCGTGGGTGGAGGGCATTTCCATTGATGAGGCCTTCCTCGATGTGAGCGGGGTGCAGCGACTGTCCGGCTCGCCGGCGGACATCGCGGCGGCGCTGCGCGCCCGGGTTACCGCCGAGGTGGGGTTGGCCATCACCGTTGGGGTCGCCCGCACCAAATTCCTGGCCAAGGTGGCCAGCCGGGTGGCCAAGCCGGACGGGTTGTTGCTGATCGCGCCGGATCGCGAGTTGCAGTTTTTGCATCCGTTGCCCGTCGGTGCACTGTGGGGCGTCGGGCCGATCACCGCGGGGAAGTTGGCCGAGCGCGGTGTGCACACCGTCGGTGAGGTGGCGGCGTTGCCGGTGGACGTGCTGGCCGCGATGGTCGGCAAGGCCGCCGGTCGCCAGCTGTTCGCGCTCTCGCGCAATCAGGACCCCCGCCCGGTCCAGGTGGGTGTTCGCCGCCGGTCCATCGGCTCGCAGACCGCACTGGGCCGCCGCCGACGCAGCGCCGCGGAGATCGACGCACTGCTGGTCGGCATCGTGGACCGGGTGACCCGGCGGATGCGTGCCGCGGACCGGGTGGGACGCACCGTGGTGCTGCGGCTGCGCTTCGACGACTACACCCGCGCCACCCGCTCGCACACCTTGGTGATGCCGACCGCGGGCAACGCGGAGGTGCTGGCCGCCGCGCGGGCGCTGCTGGCCGGGGCCGGGCCGCTGATCACCGAACGCGGCCTCACCCTGCTCGGGCTGTCCGTGGCCGAGCTCGGAACCACCGACGCGGTGCAGCTGACGCTGCCGCTGGACCGGGCCACGCCGAGCGAGACGGTGGACGCCGCCATCGACGACGTGCGTCGCAAGTTCGGCTCGAGGGCGCTGACCCCGGCCGTGCTGATCGGCCGTCAGTTCGGGTTCGAGGCGCCGATGCTGCCGGACTGATCGGGGTTGTCGCGGTCCGTCCCGCCGAGTTGCGGCACCGTCTGGCGGCCGAACTCGATCGCCTCGCGGGCCTTCTCGCCGCGGCGCAGGATCTCGCCGAGCATGGTGTCGTCCTCGGTGAGCGCGAACACCCGGATCTGACGCAGCCGCTTGCGCCGGTGCTTGGCCCGCCAGCCCTGCGGCAGCGGTCCGTCCGGCCAGCGCGGGTAGTCGGGGTGGAAGTAGACGACCAGGGACACCCCGCCGCGGGCATCGGTGACGGTGCGTCGGATGCCTGCCAATGGCAGTGCGTAAACCCGGATCATGTTCTGCACGACCAGGTGATCCGGGGTCAGCGACACGGTCGCGTCGCGCAGCAGCAACAACACCGCCACCGCGAGGAAGGCGAGGACGGCGTACAGCGGTGTCCAGATCGGCGCGGAGATCGCGCCCAGCAC